>CANQUF010000008.1 GCA_947626975.1 uncultured Clostridia bacterium | reverse complement strand
TTTTACATTAAATTTTCGTTACATAAATATTACAGCTTTTTAGAATTATTTTTAATTTCTTACTGAACTGTAACTTAAAAAATTTAATCCTTATTTTTTATCTAGTATTATTATTTATTAAATTTAAAATATCATAATCCATATAATATTTATAATTGTAAGTACTATTACTATATAACCATTCCACCATTTGGACTTATAACTTGTCCAGTTATATATTTTGATTTATCAGATGCTAGGAACAAAACCACATTTGATACATCCTCTTCATCTCCAATTCTATTTAATGGAATTTCAGATTTTATTTGCGCTAATTCTTCATCTGTAAAATTTTCCATCATATCAGTTTTTATACATCCAGGCGCTACAGCATTTACTCTAATATTAGATAGTGAAAGTTCTTTTGCTAGTGCTTTTGTAAATCCAATTATTCCTGATTTAGTTGCAGAATATACTACTTCGCATGATCCACCTACTAATCCCCATATAGAGGATATGTTTATAATGTTACCTTGTTTTTTATTTATCATACATTTTTTTAATACAGACTGAGTAACATTAAAAGTACCAATCAAATTTGTATCAATTATATTTTTTATATCTTCTTGACTTATGTCAGTAAAAAGATTATAATTACAAATTCCAGCATTATTTACAAGCACATCAATAGTATTAAATTTAGATATAAAAAAATCTACCATTTTATCAACTTCGATTTTATTTGTAATATCAGCTTTATATATCGCCACACTATACCCTTCATTTATTAAAGTATTTTCTAGTTTTATTGCATTACTTTCAGATTTGTTATAATTAATACATACATTATATCCTTCTTTTGCAAAATCAACTGCAATTTTTTCACCAATTCCTTTAGCTCCACCTGTAACTAAAACTGTTTTATTCATTAATATACACCTTCTTTTATTTTTTAAAGTTTAATACTAAAGCAGTATATTACTACTAATATACTGCTTATAACTATTAATATACTACTATTTACTAACGAGATAAATTTTGTCTATCTAATTTTTGAAGTTCATTATCATATCTTGTATTACTTCTTGTATCTCTTCTTTCATTATCTGGTATTACTTCTTTTCCTAGCATTCTTCTTATATCATTTTCATATTCTTTTGAAGCTGTTTTTGCATCGCTTCTTGCCATACAATAATCTCTCATGGAAGCTGAAAGTTTATCTCTTACTGCTTTTTGTTTACCATTAAACATGTCTGCAAAGAATCCTTTTATTCTTCCAGTTTTTACTCTTTCAATAAGTGAACCTTTTTGAACGAATTGTACAAAGTTCTTATCAAAATAATCTAAAAGTTCTGGATTAGTTTTTCCTATTTCATTTCTATTTTCATTTACAGTATCAATAGCTTTTTGAATTTGTCTTAATTCAACTACCTCTAAATCTTTTAAATATCTAGGTTCGTTATTTTCGTTAAATATCAAATTATACCATTGCTCTGCCATATCTCCATTTACATTAGGGACTTGACTAATTTTATTTTTAAAATCGTCTAATTTTGGCACATCCATTTCTGCTATGCTTTCTCTTAAAGCATTGTTCATTCTTTTTTTATCAGTCAAGCGTAAATACGATGTCATAGCTACTAAATCGTTATATCCATATCCATTCAACATATTTTTTTGTTCATTTAAAGTCATATTTCTAAATTCTCTAGCCATATTAGCGGCAATTTGTTTTTCAGATAATTTTACTAATTGATTATTTTGAGTATCAGGTTGTCCATTTGAAACTCCACCTGAAGTACCTCTTGTTTGTTGAGCTTCAGGATTTGAATTACCATTTTCTCTTTCATTGTCGCCTTCAAGTTGAGGTGCTCCAGGAGTTACGGCTTCATTGCTTCTTCCTGGATGATTAATAGTAATTCCATCTGCACTAAATTGTTTATTTAAATCATTATAATTTTCATTAAAGTGATATTCTAAATCCTTATTTATATTATTTAGATCATCAATTTCTTTCTGTCTATTGTCGCCAGTTTCAATTTTATCCTTTTCAGTAATCTTATTATTTTTATCTCTATTTATATCATTATTTCTATCTGATAATTTTAATACATCATTTCTATATGATTGAATTTGTTTCCTTTTTGCAATAATAGTAGATTTATCTTTATCTGGATCTAATTTGCTAATTTCAGTTTCTAAAGTAGAAATTAAATTTTGTCTTTCTGCAATTTTGTTATCATTATCACTCTTTTCTTCATCTAATTGTTTAATCTTAGCATCTAATTTATTCTTTTTTTCAATATCAGCTTGAAGAGAATCAGATAACTCTTTTATTATTTCTTTATTTTTCTTAATTAAATCATATTGTTTTTTTAATGCTTCTTCAGCAATATCTTTTAGTTTTAATCTTCCATTATCACGTGCAGTAAGTTGTTTTTTTAATTCACTTTTAAAATCTTGTTTTTTTGTATCATCATAATAATAAGTTTTTTGTGCTAAATCTGAAATTTTTTCATCTTCAGATTTAGAATTGGCAATTGGATTGTAACTTGGATCAATTTTTTGAATTTGATCATCTAAGAATTTATTCCAATCACTATTAATTTTTTCGTAGTCTTCTACAATTTTCTGTATTTTACCAGAATTTTTACTTCCAATTTCTTTCATTAAAGTTTTTGTATTATTTACATAAACATTATTATCTGCCATATTACTTCTCCTCACTTTCTTTTAAAATATTATCTACTTCCTTTATTTGATTTAATATCTTATCATAAGCCTTAATTGCTTTAATATTTGCTTCAACTTCTTTTACTTTTTCATCGAAAGTTTCATCTGTCATTTATATCACCCCACTAAAAAATCTATACAACTATAATATATTATACTAAATTTTAAATTTAAAGTCAATATACTTATGTAAACTTTTCTTAATTATAATCATTTTTAAAATATGATAATTTCCAAGTCTTTAAATTTATTTCTTCTAAGTGTGAATTACAATACTCACACTTAGCATTTTCTAAATTATTAACTGGTGCTCCACAATTTGGGCAATTAAAAATAAAAAGTTCCTTAGTAGAATTTTTAGGTATTTTACTTAAATCATAAATATATATATACTTACAAGTATAACGTGTTTGAGTTTTGTAATTATTATGTATTTTTTCTCTACTATCATAATAATCAAATTCTAAAGTTGACGATGTAGTAATTGTAGCAACACCATTCATTTTTTCATATCTACTTAAAGCGTGTCTATGAAATACTATATTATCATATTTTATTTTAGCATTTTGCTTTTTTAAATCCTCTATTACATTATCTAATGTATTATTTACAAGTTCTAATTCTTTAAAGTTCTCAAATTTTAAATTTTCTATTTGACTAAAAATTGAACTAAGATTAGATTCAATTAACGAAAAAAGTAAATCTTTATTAAAACTTGGAAAATCTTTTAATATAAGTGGTTCTACTAAGCTCGTCATTCCAACTACACTTTTGGGAGTTGTACTATTTGACTCTTTTACATCATTAACTAATTGTTTAATTGAATTTCCTGAATTAAAGTTATTTAAACCCACTAAACTTAATTTCCTTTTAATTTTGTTTAATATTATAAGTGTTATAGCTAAAATTGATAAAAAAATACTAAAAATTATAACTAATATTAAAATAAAAAAATCCATTGAAAAACTCCTTTATATAGAATATATATACTAAATTTAATATAAAGTCAATAGAATTTTTAATTTATATTATTAATAAAATTTATAACTAAAATAAAGAACTAGTAACTATACATATCTACTAGTTCTTTATATAAATATTACTTTTTATTTTTATTAAATTTAGTAACAATTATTGTAACATCATCTGCTAATTGATCCTTATAATTTTTCAATACTGCCTTATATAACTCCTCACTAATTGCTTTTACACTCTTATTATTATCTATCTTTTTTATAGCATCAATAAAATAATTATTATTATAATCTAATTTGTCTGGAATCACTCCATCACTTACTTGAATTATAATATCATTTGGCCTTAATTTTCTTTCTATCGGCAAATATTGACTATCTTTAAGTATACCTACTGGAAGTGTTATATTATTAATAGTAACTACTTTATCTTCAGATAATATATAAGTAGGTGCACTTCCTAATTTTATAAATTGAGCAATAGCTGTCTTTAAATTAACTATTACAGCATCTAATGTAGAAAAATTAGAATTTTCAGATTTTAGTTTAATAACACTATTTATTATATCAATAGCTTTACTTTCACTAAAACCTCCATTTAATAGTTTTTCTAGCATATTTAATACTGTTGTAGAAGCTTTGGCCGCACTTTTGCCATTTCCTTCTCCATCACTTATAACTGATATATGTTTTAAGTCATCTAATTCATATGATAAATATGAATCACCTGATATAGTTTCATCTCTTTTAGGAACGTTAATAATATTTACATTAACATTATAGTCAGGAACTGATACTAATTTAATCTTTGATTTTTCAGACTTAGTTATGTTTAATATTAATTTAATAACCATATTTTGTCCTAATATGTCACTGCAAATAGATATAATTTCTTTTTTTTGCTTGTCTATATTACTTAAAATATCAGTAATAAAAGTATATTCAATATTACCTGATTCTTCATTATAATCATCTTCATATACTAAATATCCATGAAACTTAAGTTCATCTCTTAGTTGATCATGCTTTTTTGTTACAGTAATAGAATTATCATTAATATTATTCACTATATTTGTAAGTAATTTTGATACTTCTTCATATTGTTTAGATAATTTTTTACTATTTTCAGTTTCTTTTTGTTTAATTATTCTCATAAGCTTAATACTATTGTATATTTCATATATATCATCAATTATATTCTGATTTATATTACATTTTATATCAAGCATATTAATATCAATTTTTTCATTATTTTCAAGTTTTGATACTATATAATCTACAGTAAGCTCAAGTCTTTCATTATTATTGCATTTATCAATATTATCACAACCTATACAAGTATTAGTAAAATAATTTATAATATATTGTTTGATTACTTCTCTTGTTTCTTTTTTATCTTCAATACTATCTTCTAATACTATTTCTGATAAACTATCAAACACATCAGATATTGCTCCTACTTTATTTTTTACATTACTTGCAACATCTAACATATTATCATATGATTTTTCTAATGAATTATTCTTATTAAATAATTTATCAATTTGTATTTCTAATTGTTTTGGCATAAATAAAAGAGAAATTGAAGCTATCATAAATTCACTTACTCTAAGTGCAATATCATTAAATCCACTTGTACAGTACAATATATACGTACTACCAATTAAGAATCCAATAATTACTCCAATTTTACCAGTATTTTTTAATAGGCCTGCTATAAGACCAGTAAAACCAAATATAACAACATATATTATATTTATATTACAAAGTATAGCAAGTATTAATCCTACTGATACACCTGCACAGCTACCTGCAGCCCATCCACTTTTATATCCAAATATAAGTAAAATTGCAAAAATTAGTATATAAAAAATTGATAAATTAAATATTGTAACATTATTTAATAAAGTTGCAATCATAGATAATATAACTATCATTGATACTTTTTCTTCAATTGAAAAAACATAGCCTTTTAAAAAATTGTTAAATACATATATACCATTTACAAATATAAAATAAAAAATTGATACTACGATCATACTTACAACTATTCCAAGTATATTTGTAACTAAAGTAGAGGCCAAAAAATTTGATATTAATTCTACTATTAATGTAGATACCAATAATTTTATAAATACACTTATTTTTTTACTAACACCCTCTACATTTATAACTGCGGTAATTAGTGTAAATATAACAAAAAAGCCAACTATTAATATTATGTTATTAATATTAAAATTATTAAAAATAGCTAGTCCACCAATAGACGATAATAAGACTAATATAAGTGGTACATTAAAGATATTAGCTACTGCAAATAAAATGAATATATATGAACTTTTCTCACCCACAAAAGATATATTTGACATAGCAATACATAAAAGTATAAATATAATATTTTTTAAACTAAAAAAATTTTTTATACTTAGTAATATTGTAGAATCTTTAACATTTATACTCTCATCACTTTCTACATAACCATTATTAGAAATCATTTTATCCACCTCATTTATTTCAAATTTATACTATATATTTTACAATATTAATTGCTAGATTTTTGTCGTAATTTAATCTAATAATAAAAAAATTCAAAATTAAATAAAACATCAAAATAGTTTAGATATAAATCAAACTATTTTGATGTAATAAACTATAATTTAATAATCTATTAATTTTTTATTTATTTTTAGTTTAATTACTATCCTTTCTTGGTCTACCTCTTCTTCTTTTTACTTGTTTATCGCTCTCATCTAATACTATTTCTTCTATTTGCTTTTCATCTAAATCTTTTATCTGTTTATTTTCTTCAGTTTGTTTTTCCTTTTTATCATCTTCCTTATCATATTCTTCTTCATTTTTTTCTTCTTTATCTTCTTTATTTTCTACTTCATTTTCACTATCATCATTTAATGTTTCATCTATATCATCATTTTTTATTTCATTTTGAAGTCTTTGTTTTACTTCATCAAAAGTAGTAGAGTCTATTGCTCTTTCTAGTATAAAATTATTTAATTCACTCTCATCTACATCATCAGCTGTAACAAGCTTAGAATATTCTAAATATTCGTCCTCTGTATTTATTGTTCTATGTACATCATTAACTTTTGTTTTTATTTTCATATCATAAATTTCTTTGTACATTTTTATATAATCATCTAAATTTATAATATCTTTATCTAAACTTTCATCATATATTTTTTGCAACTTTTCAAATACTTTATCTATTACTTTAAAATATCTATATGAATTTTTACAAATATTTATAACTAAATTGTATTCATACATATGCTTGTCTATATCAGATTCGATACCTTTAATCATAGTTTCTATTACAAATTCTATAAGTTCTCTTTCATCTGTTGGTAATTTAGAAATATCATAATTATTATTAATGTAATCTACATAATCATTAATTATATCAAAAAAACTATCATATAAATCATCTGTATATTCATCTGTTTGGATTTTTGTTTCAATATCTTCGGCACTTTTTATTATTTTATTATATCTTTGAGATTTTCCCTCATCTTTTATATTCTGCTTTACAGAATCAATAGCAGAAGAAATAGAAAAAAGTCCAAATTTTATATCATCTCTTGATTTAAATCTTGATTTTGTTATTCTATCATATTCCATTTCTAAAAAGCTTTTTTGTAATTCAAGTCTATCTACTTTATCAGAAGAATTTATTTTTTGTAATATATTAGCTGGATAAGTAAGTTTTAATCCATACATATCCCTTTGCATTATATCATATTGATATTTTACAAATACTATTTCTCTTAATATATTTTCTTGATATAATTTTTGGTCATCCCCTTCTGTTTTTTTTATTACATTCAAATGTTCATCTATTGCTCTGTTCATTTTAGTCATATTTACTAATATAACTACACTTTGTATAACCCTATCGAAAAGATTTATTTTTTTCTTAGAACTAACAACTATATCGGCCATATTATTAATCCTCTCCTTTATTATATTCTATATATATTAAATTACTAGTCATAATTTGTTCACAATTATATTATCATTTTTTTTATATAATTTCAAGTATTTAGAAGAATTTTTATTAATTTAGAATATAACACATTATATTTAGTTAAAAAATATAAAGAAAAATTAATAATAAAAAACTGATGAAATCTTTCAACTTTATTTTTGAATTATTTCACCAGTTTTTACATTACATTATTTATAGAAACCTTTATTAGCAAGTAAACCATAATCTTCTTTTGATAACTTTCTATGTGTAGATTTTATATCTCTAGCAAAGATTCCTATTTTCTCACCTTTATATTCTTCTTTTTGTTTAGGCCATCTGCCATATTTATCGAAAAATTCTAGCAAAAGCAAAACTTTTTTATGCTTTTTTTGCTCCCGAGTATTATTAAAAAATTTTTTTCCTTTAAGAATAGCATAATCTTCTTTTGATAACTTTGTACTAAAAGTTTTAATACTATTAGCAAATGTACCTATTTTTTCGTTTTTATACTCTTCTTTTGCTTTAGGCCATCTGCTATATTTATCAAAAAATTCTAACAAAAGCAAAACTTTTTCATGTTTTTTTTGCTCCCGAGTATTATTAAAAAAATTTTTTTCCTTAAGAATAGCATAATCTTCTTTTGATAACTTTATATCTAAAGTTTTAATACTGCTAGCAAATTTACCTATTTTTTCGTTTTTATACTCTTCTTTTTGTTTAGGCCATCTGCCAAATTTATCGAAAAATTCTAGCAAAAGCAAAACTTTTTTATGCTTTTTTTGCTCCCGAGTATTATTAAAAAATTTTTTTCCTTTAAGAATAGCATAATCTTCTTTTGATAACTTTGTACTAAAAGTTTTAATACTGCAAGCAAATGTACCTATTTTTTCGTTTTTATATTCTTCTTTTTGTTTAGGCCATCTGCTAAATTTATCAAAAAATTCTAACAACAGCAAAACTTTTTCATGTTTTTTTTGTTCCAAAGTATTATTAAAAAATTCTTTTTTCTCAAGAGTATCATAATTTTCTCTTGATAACTTTGTATTTAAACTTTTAATACGGCGAGCAAATGCACCTATTTTTTCGTTTTTATATTCTTCTTTGTCTTTAGGCCATCTGCCAAATTTATCGAAAAATTCTAGCAAAAGCAAAAATTTTTGATGCTTTTTCTCATCCCTAGTAGTATTAAAAAATCCTTTTTTTTGAAGAATATCATAATCCACTTTTGATAACTTTGTATTTAAACTTTTAATACGGCGAGCAAATGTACCTATTTTTTCGTTTTTATACTCTTCTTTTGCTTTAGGCCATCTGCTATATTTATCAAAAAATTCTAACAAAAGCAAAACTTTTTCATGTTTTTTTTGCTCCCGAGTATTATTAAAAAAATTTTTTTCCTTAAGAATAGCATAATCTTCTTTTGATAACTTTGTCTTTAAAGCATTAATACTGTGAGCAAATGCTCCTATTTTTTCGTTTTTATATTCTTCTCTTGCTTTAGGCCATCTGCCAAAATTATCGAAAAATTCTAACAAAAGCAAAACTTTTTCATGCTTTTTCTCATTCACAGTATTAAAAAAAAATCTTTTTTTCTCAAGAGTATCATAATCTTCTTCTGATATCTTTGTAATAAAAGTTTTAATGCTGTGAGCAAAAGCGCCTATTTTTTCGCCTTTATACTCTTCTCTTTGTTTAGGCCATCTGCCAAATTTATCAAAAAATTCTAGCAAAAGCAAAATTTTCTCATGTTTACTTAAATTTACATTTCCCTTTGCATTATTTTTACTCATATACAACACTCACTTTCATAATTATATTATAGTTTATATTTATTTTGTAGCATTTTATCACATTTTTTATATTATGTAAATATTTAAAGTACAATTTGTATAAAAAGTATTTTTTAGTTTTAGAAAATATTAAATAGGCCACTAATTAAATACTGTGTTAAAAATAAATAATTAATTATATATAATTATCTTCTTTATTATATATATATATATTAAATTACTAGTCATAATTTATTGAAAATTTTATTATCATTTTTTATATCATTTCATGTATTTAGAAGAATTTTTATTAATTTAAACTATAACACATTACATTTAGTTAAAAAATACAAATAAAAATTAATAATAAAAAAACTGATGAAATTTTTCAAATTTATTTTTGAATTATTTCACCAGTTTTTACATTACATTATTTATAGAAGCCTTTATTAGTAAGTACACTATATTCTTCTGCGGTTAGTTTTGTCTTTAAAGTTTTAATACTGTAAACAAATGTACCTATTTTTTCACCTTTAAACTCCTCTTTTGACTTAGGCCATCTGCCAAATTTATCAAAAAATTCTAGTAAAAGCAAAAATTTTTCATGTTTTTTTTGTTCACGAATATTTTTAAAAAATTCTTTTTTCTTAAGAGTGTCATAATCTTCTTTTGTTAACTTTGTATTAAAAGTTTTAATACTGTTAGCAAATGTACCTATTTTTTCACCTTTAAACTCCTCTTTTGACTTAGGCCATCTGCCAAATTTATCAAAAAATTCTAACAAAAGCAAAACTTTTTTATGCTTTTGTTCATCCACGGTATTATAAAAAAATCTTTTTTTCTCAAGAGTATCGTAATCTTCTGCTGATATCTCTGTACTAAAATTTTTAATACAGTGAGCAAAAGCACCTATTTTTTCGTTTTTATATTCTTCTTTTCGTTTAGGCCATCTGCCAAATTTATCAAAAAATTCTAGCAAAAGCAAAACTTTTTCATGCCTTTTCTCATCCATAGCATTATAAAAAAATCTTTTTTTCTCAAGAGTATCATAATCTTGTTTTGATATCTTTATACTTAAAGTTTTAATACGATAAGCAAATGTACCTATTTTTTCGTTTTTATATTCTTCTTTGAATTTAGGCCATCTGTGAAATTTATCAAAAAATTCTAGCAAAATCAAAACTTTTTCATGTTTTTTTTGTTCCCGAATATTATTAAAAAAGTTTTTTTCCTTAAGTATGGCATAAGTTTCTTCTGATACTTTTGTACCAAAAGTCTTAATGCTGTGAGCAAAAGCGCCTATTTTTTCGCCTTTATACTCTTCTTTGTCTTTAGGCCATCTGCCAAATTTATCGAAAAATTCTAACAAAAGTAAAACTTTTTCATGTTTACTTAAATTTACATTTCCCTTTGCATTATTTTTACTCATATACAACACTCACTTTCATAATTATATTATAGTTTATATTTATTTTGTAGCATTTTATCACATTTTTTATATTATGTAAATATTTAAAGTACAATTTGTATAAAAAGTATTTTTTAGTTTTAGAAAATATTAAATAGGCCACTAATTAAATACTGTGTTAAAAATAAATAATTAATTATATATAATTATCTTCTTTATTATATATATATATATTAAATTACTAGTCATAATTTATTGAAAATTTTATTATCATTTTTTATATCATTTCATGTATTTAGAAGAATTTTTATTAATTTAAACTATAACACATTACATTTAGTTAAAAAATACAAATAAAAATTAATAATAAAAAAACTGATGAAATTTTTCAAATTTATTTTTGAATTATTTCACCAGTTTTTACATTACATTATTTATAGAAGCCTTTATTAGCAAGTAAAGCATAATCTTCTTTTGATAACTTTGTATTTAAAGTTTTAATACTGCTAGCAAAAGCGCCTATTTTTTCGTTTTTATATTCTTCTTTTTGTTTAGGCCATCTGCCAAATTTATCAAAAAATTCTAACAAAAGCAAAAATTTTTTATGTTTTTTTTGCTTCCGAGTATTATTAAAAAATCTTTTTTTCTTAAGAATATCATAATCTTCTTTTGATAACTTTATATTTGTAGATTTTATATCTTTAGCAAAAATTCCTATTTTCTTACCTTTATACTCTTCTCTTGTTTTAGACCATCTTCCAAAGACATCAAAAAATTCTAGCAAAAGCAAAACTTTTTCATGTTTACTTAAATTTACATTTCCCTTTGCATTATCTTTACTCATATACAACACTCACTTTCATAATTATATTATAGTTTATATTTATTTTGTAGCATTTTATCACATTTTATATATTATGTAAATATTTAAAGTATAATTTGTATAAAAAGTATTTTTTAGTTTTAGAAAATATTAAATAAGTAAAAATAGGCTACTAATTAAAAATACTATGTTATAAATAATTAGTTATATATATTTATTTTATACACATATTTAGAATAATTTTTATTAATTTAATAACAACAAATTAAAGTTAATAAAAAAACAAAAAACTGATGAAATTTTTCAATTTATGAATTATCTCATCAGTTTTTAAAAAAGTAATTTTTTATATGTTAATCCATTTCATACACTAAAAAAAGTTGCTTTTTCAAGAATTCTATAATCTTCTTCTGAAAGAGGTACTATAAAATGTTTTATAGTATAAATAAATCTCCCTATATTTTCATTTTTGTACTTTTCGTTATATTTTGGCCACCTTCCATATCTATCATGGAATTCTATTAGTAACATAACTTTTCTATGTTTCTTCTCTTCCTTAGAAATAAAAAAGTCTTTTTTTTCAAGTGTATTTTTGTCTTTATTAGAAATTTTAATTTTAAAATATTTAACACCTAGTGCAAAGTTACCTATCTTAATATCTTTATATATTTCTGTGGATTTAGGCCATCTTCCAAAGACATCAAAAAATTCTAGTAAAAGCAAAATTTTTCTATGTTTCTGACTTTCTAAAGAATTTTCAAAGAATCCTTTTTCTTCAAGTGTATATTTGTCTTTATTAGAAATGCTTACTTTAAAATATTTAACACTTTGTGCAAAGCTACCTATCTTAAAACCTTTATATTTTTCTTCTGATTTAGGCCATCTTCCAAAGACATCAAAAAATTCTAACAACAACAAGACTTTATTGTGTCTTTTCTGTTCTAAAGTGATAAAGAAGTTTTTTTCTTCAAGAGCCTTATAATCCTCTTCTGAAAGATTTTTATTATTCTGCTTAATATTCTTAGCCCAAGCTCCTATATCAAGCATTTTATATTTCTCACTTGCTTTAGGAAATCTTCCATTTTTATCATAAAACTCTAATAAACTTAGAACCTTTTCATGCTTACTATAATTTACATTATTTTCTTTTTTTACTTTATGTTTATAATTACTGTAAAAAAAGTTCATATTTTTAAGAGTTTCATAATCTTCATCAGAAAGAATTATATTTGAAAATTTTATACTATTAACAAACCGTCCTATATTCTCATTTTTATATCTTTCACTTCTTTTAGGCCACCTTCCATATCTATCATGAAATTCTATTAATAACATAACTTTTTTATGTTTTTTCTGATCTCTGGTACTAAAAAAATCCTTTTCTTCAAGTACACTTTTATCTTTATTAGAAATGATTACTTTAAAATGTTTAATGCTTTGAGCAAATCTTCCTATATAAATACCTTTATATTTTTCTTCTGTTTTAGGCCATCTACCAAAAAGGTCGTAAAACTCTAACAACAACATAATTTTTTTACTCTTCTGACCCTCACGAGTATTTTTAAAGAATCCTTTTTCTTCAAGTATATCATAATCATCACTAGATATCATTGTTCTTGAATACTTAACATTGCATCCAAATCTACCTATATCCAAACCTATATATTTTTCTTTAGATTTAGGCCATCTACCAAAAAGGTCGTAAAATTCTAGCAACGCTAAAACTTTCTTGTGTTTTTTTTGTTCTACAGTATTACCTTTCATGACAAACACTCACTTTCATAAATTTATTTTAGTTTTATTTTAAACTATGCTATATTATACTACATTTTTTATATTATGTAAATATTTAAAGTACAATTTGTATTAAAAAAGTATTTTTAGTTCTTGAAAATATTAAATAATCTACCAATTAAATACTATGTTAAAAATAATTAATTATATATTATACGCAAATATTTTTTCTACAAACACTTGAATAATTACAAAATTTACAATGATCACATTTTTTATTTGGAAATATTCTAACTACTCCTCTTATTATTTCATTTCCTATCTCTTTTAAAATATTATCTGCCTCTTTAAATAAATTTAAATACTCTTTTTCTTCTAATGCTTTTGTAGTATTTTGATTATTTAATGTAATTTTAGAAATATCAATCAATCTTTCATCAGTAAGTAATTTTTTATCCATTTTTTCTATTATACTAATATCTTTTAAAAAGATTCCTTTCATTCTAAGTGATTTTGTAATTTCACTTTTAATTTTATCTTCATTTTCTGTATATTCATTTAAACTTACTAATTTATCAGACAAATTAAAATATACCATTGCAGCTGGTAAAATTTTTTTGTTATTTTCAGTTTTACAATTATTTTCCAAATTAGATATAAAAGCCATTAAATATGTTATCAATTGTAAAGAGATTCCAGACTTTATATCTTCTAATTTTAAACTTCTATCACTTGATTTATAATCTACTACTCTAATATAATCCTTATCATCAAGTCTTAGTATATCTACTCTATCAATTTTCCCGATTAAAGTCATAGTTTTAAAGTTACCTAAATTAATTTCTATAGGCATAAATGTACCATTTTTTTTAAATTCAATTTCATATCCATAAGGTACAAAATCACTTTGATTAAAAGACCTTGCAATAACTAATATTACTTTTTTTATAGTAGTAATTAGCTTTCGTGTAAGAATAGTATATTTAATGTTTTCTTTCTTTATATTAAGTATATTATTTAATTTATTTATTATTATTGAATCTAGTATATCTTCCCAACCTTTACTTTTCTCATCATTTTCAATTAATAAAGATTGCCATGTAATATTATTAGTATATAAATATTTTGAAAACTCTTCTAATGTACCATGCATAAAATTTCCAATATCTATATTTGATATCTGATATTCTTTTCTTGGTTCAACTTTTAGGCAATATTTCATAAAATATGAAAAAGGACATTTTTTAAATAATTCAATTCTTGATATACTAGTATTTAAGTTATCACTATATATACTATTAATTGTATCTTTTGTAAGATTACTATCATCTTTTTTATATGAAATAACCTCATTATATTTTTTATCAGTAATTAAGTAGTTATATATATCAATTATTTTGTTATTTATTTCTTCATACTCTTCATTTTTAATATTTCTATTTTTTAATAAATAAATCATATAATTTAATAAATCTTCTTTTGTATATATATTTTCATTCATATTTTGAGTTTGTGTAACACTACCTACTACATTTACATCTAAAACTTTTTTTATTTGTACAATAATGGATGATGGTCTTAAGCTTTTACCATTTAAATCTGAACTTGGAATATATATATATACTTGCTCAGTTACATTATTAAGTGCAATATATATATTATATAAAGCCATATTTTGCTTTGATATTGATGTCTCTCTTAAAATAATTCCTTCTTTTTTTATATTATCTAATTCATTATCATTAAATATAATATCTTCATCAGATATTTTTGGAAATTCATTTTCATTTACGCCAATAAAGAATATAATCTTTTTAACATCTGTTCTTGTTTTATTAATATCAACAAGCTCAACTGTATCAATAGTAGATGGAATACCCTTAACATATGTATCTTTTAACAAAAGTTCAAAAATTTCTTTAAATTTCTCTAATGTTATATATTCGGTATACATTTTATTTATTGAATCAAATATTTCTACTAAATTATTCCATACTTGACTTTCAATATTAAAACTATTACTTTCAAATTTTTCTATATTATTTTCTATATAACGTAATCTCTCAGAATATATATTAAAAATGTTATTTTTTATCATATGATTATATATAGTATATATTATTTTTGAAATCTCATATGTCTTTTTTTTATTTATTGAAAATAACTCTTTATCATCTTCATCAAAAAATATTTTTATTATTCTTTCTCTTATATTATTTAATCTATCTAAATCATATATATTATTTTGGCTATTATTTACTTCAAAATTTATATATCTTAAATCTTTTAAAATATTAAACTCTAACATATAGTTTTCTATATATGCAATATCTTCATCAGATATATTATTTAATCCAAGTTTCAATATTTTTATTATGTTATCTTTTTTTAAACCATTTATATATATATCAATGATATTTAATATATAACAAGTTAATTTTAGATTTTTAATACATACCTTATCATCCGTATATATTGGTATATTATATTTAAAAAATATTCTTTTTATAATATCTTTGTATTGTTGTATATTAGTTGTATAAATTATAAAGTCGTTATATCTATAACCTTCTCTTATTTTTTTTGATATAATGCTAGCTATCTTTTCTATTTCAGTATATCTATTAGAAACTATATTTATATATACGTTTTCAGATTTCCTTTTTTTTAAATTCATATCAGAAAATATATTTTCTCCAAGATACAAAATATCATTATTCATTTTTAAGTAATTATTATATTTAACCATAGTATTAAAGTCTGCACCTACTTTATTTGCAATTCTAAGTAACCTTAAATATGTATTATTTGCAACTTCAAATATTTCATTTGTTTTACTTGCATATATATCTTTTAAATCAGTAATATCAGTAGTAAGCGATATAGTTATGCTTATTGCATATTTTAAAAATTCTTCTATAACTTTAAATTCACTTTCATTAAAATTATTATATGAATCAAAATATATTTTTGTTTTGCTTAAATTTTTACTATTAATATTTTCTAAAAAAATTTTTATTTCATCAATATCATCTATATAGTTTTTACTTATTTCTTCATAATATAGTTTATATATATTAATTATTTCTTTAAGCTTTAACTGTGTTATTTTGTTACCTAACTGAATTTTTTCTAAGTTTTCTATATTTATATTTCCTTTTCTTAATAAATCAATATAAATATATATCATTTCTAAAAAACCTGATTTATTTTTTACATTTTTAAATATTTTAATTATATTTTTATCACTATTTATAATTTTACTTAAAGCAATTTTTTTATCCAATTTAGATATATATCTATCATCTAAATACAATTTATTTTTTCTTATATACTTTTTTACATACTCTGATATAGTAGTTATATTTACACCAATTATTCCTTTTTTTTCTAGAAGTTGCATATATTGTTTTTCTGCAATCACTCTACTTTGAGATGGTACAAATAATATTACTTCTATATCATTTTTTATATCATTTAATATACTTTCATATATATGCGTAGTTTTTCCAGTTTTAGGTTTACCTACTATACAATTAAGTTCCATATTATTCCTCACTAGTTATATTTTTATTATTTTCTTCAAAATCGCTTACAAGAAGTTGCTCATCTTTTATCCTTATTTCTTCAAATTTTGGTAGTTCATCTATAGCATTAATACCACAAGATCTTAAAAATTCATTAGTAACAGCATAAGCCGCTGGTCTTCCTGGTAGATTAAGTCTTGCTACTTCTTCCACTAGTCCGCATTCAAGTAATTTATTTACAGCAAAATCACTATTTACACCTCTTATATTTTCAATTTCTGATTTAGTTATTTTAGGGTTGTATGCAATAATACTTAAAACTTCAAGCGCTGCAGTAGACAAATTTTGTTTTTTAGTATTTTCAATAAATCTATTTACATACTCATAATAATCTTTATTTGTAACAAGCTGATACATATTCTTTACTTTAACTAAATTTATACCACATTTTCCATTATACTTTTGTGCTATTTTTGTTATAGCATTTTCTATCTTTTCTTTTTCTTCTTCTAAAGTTTTAGATAATTCATCAATTGATATTTCTCTTCCTAAAGTAAAAAGAACTGCTTCAACTATATTTTCTAAATTTTCCATAATTTAATCTCATTCCTTTCTTGCCTTCGCTTCGCTCGTCTGCGGAAGGCACAAATCTATATTAAAAATTTTTACTTTGATTTTGTTACCATAATATGTTATAATGTTATTAGATGTATAGATAGACTGAAGAGCACGTTGGGAGGAGTGGCGAATAATTACCACTTTTTTGTAATTATATCCCGTATAGTTATATGTGACGTGTACCTTTTAAGCACAAATGAGTGCAACATATCCTACTTTATTGTAGGTGGAGTGCGTAACCTTATCTTTGTATTTAACAAAGTCCGTTAATCTAGCTGGGTACACATAGTAAATGTCTATACATCTTTTTTTATTTTTTACAGGAGGTAACAAAATGCTTAAAATTTGTTACAATGTATGCTGTGGTATTGATGTTCACAAAAAAGTGTTAGTTGCTACTATTGCTACTACAAATGAACAAAAAGTTACCACATACCAAACAAAACAATTTTCTACTTTTACTAAAGATATTAAAAAACTTAAACAATGGCTTATCGATAACAATTGCAAAGATGTGTGTATGGAATCTACTGGTAAGTATTGGATTCCTATTTTTAACATTTTAGAAGATTCTTGTAATGTTACTATTACTCATCCTAAATATGTTAAAGCCATAAGTGGCAAAAAAACCGATACTAAAGACTCTGTTTGGATAACTGATATTTTTAAACATGGTCTAGTTCAAGGCAGTTTTATGCCACCTCTTGATATTCGTCAACTTCGTGATTTAATGCGCTATCGTTTTAAGTTGGTTAATTGCAAAAGCTCTGAAAAGAACAGATTTCAAAATTCTCTTACTGTTTCTAATATTACCATTTCTAATGTTATTACTGATACTTTTGGTAAAACTTCTAAATCCATTTTAGAATTAATGTTATCTAAAGATAGCAATGTTTCTATTCAAGATATTACTCCTCTTCTTAAAAAGAATTTAAAAGCCTCTCCTCAAGAAATTTTGGATTCTATTGAGGGGAATATTTCTCATGAGCAAAACTCTAAAATGAAAGTTTGTCTTAATCATTATGATAATATTATTAACTGCATTAACGATATTGAAAAAGCTATTTTACCTTTAACTTTACCTTATCAAAATCAAATCAATTTAATTTTAACTGTTCCTGGAGTAAAAGATATTTCTGCTATTAGTATACTTTCTGAAATTGGAGCAGATATGTCTGTTTTTAAAGATGCTGAACATCTTTGCTCTTGGGCTGGTCTTACTCCTCAGTGTAATGAAAGTGCAGGTAAAAAGAAGTCTGTACATATTAGTAGAGCTGGTATTTACTTAAAGCCATTACTTATTCAATGTGCTAATAATGCTGTTCGTGACAAACAATGTCCTTACTTTAAACTTAGATATGAAGCAATTAAAAAACGTAGAGGTCATAAACGTGCAATTATAGCTATTGCTAGAATGTTACTTACTTGCATTTATTACATATTATCTAAAAATGAACCTTTTAATCACGAAATTTATGAGCAATTAACTCAAAAAAACTTTAAAACAAAAGATAAAAAACTAAATATCAATAATGCTATTAAGTTTTTAGAATCTCAAGGTTACAAAGTTAGTTAATTTTATTGTTTGGTATTAATTTAATATTCTTAGAACAAGCGTTCTTGTATACATTAACGCTCTTTTTTCGTGGGCTTTTTTCTATATTATTTTTCAACCTTATTTATCTCCTTTTAATAAACAAATTATATCAAAAAATATATATTTTTTAAAGCCCAGTTTAAAAAATATTCAATTGTACAATTTGTATTTTATTATATTTATAGATAAATTGAAAGATATAATTTTAATTTTAGTGTTGTAAAGATTAAAAAATTATGATATACTTCTATTTGATATATGTTATATAAAAAGTGCATATATTTATATATAAATTATAAAATACATTAGGAGTTGATAAATTTTATGCTATGTTCTGTATGTAAAAAAAATATGGCAGTTGTTTTTGTTAATAGTTTAGATAAAGATGGAAATTCTACTGGGAAAACAAAAGGACTTTGCTTAAGTTGTGCAAAAAAACAAGGGATTAATCCTTTATCTAATATAATTAAAGAGTTTGATAACATGTCTGAAGAAGATATTGAAAATATGTCAAATCAATTTGAAAGTATGCTAAATGATATGTCTGGAATTGATTCAATTGATAATCTTGATGGAAATGATGATGATGTAGAAAAAAAGCCAGGTATTTTTAACTTAGGTAACATTTTCTCATCTTTTAATTCGTCTTCTAATCAAAAAGGTAATGATAAAAAAGATATTAAAGATAAAAATATTTCTAATAGCAATGATAATGATTATAAAGATAAATCAAAGAATAAAAGAAATAAAAAAGCTAAATATTTAGAGACATTTGGTCAAAATCTTACACAAAAAGCCAGAGAAGGTAAACTTGATAAAGTAATTGGAAGAAAAACTGAACTTGATAGAATGATACAAATTTTAAATAGAAGAAGTAAAAACAATCCTGCTTTAATTGGTGAACCAGGTGTTGGTAAAACTGCTGTTATAAATGCACTAGCACTTGCTATTGCAAATGGCGAGGTTCCAAGTAAATTAATAAATAAAGAAGTTTATTTAGTTGATATGACTTCAATAGTTGCAGGTACTCAATTTAGAGGTCAATTTGAGTCAAGAATTAAAGGAATAATTGATGAATGTAAATCACTTGGTAATATAATTCTTGCAATAGATGAAGTTCATAATATTGTAGGTGGACTTGAACACGATAATTCTATGAATGCAGCTAATATGTTAAAACCTGCTCTTGCTAATGGTAGTGTACAGTTAATTGGAGCTACTACTTTAAAGGAATATAGAAAATATATAGAAAAGGATTCTGCATTAGAAAGACGTTTTCAACCAATTTTAATAGATGAGCCAACAACAGATGAATGTTTTGAAATATTAAAAGGAATTAAAGAATATTATGAAAATTTTCATAAAGTTTCGATACCAGATGAACTATTAAAAGATGCTGTAAATCTTTCTGATAAATATATACATGACCGTTTTTTACCAGACAAAGCAATTGACTTACTAGACGAAGCATGTTCAAGAGTAAATTTAGATGATATAATACTTGCAAAAATAGAAAAATTAGAATATGAGTTATCACAAGTAAAAGAAGATGAAGAAAATATAGAGCAACAACTTGACAATTCATTAAATTCTAAAGACAATGTTAACGACGTTGAATCTTATGAAAAAGCTGCTAAACTTAAAGAACAAGAATGTAAATTAAATAAAGAAATAGATAAATTAAAAAGTTTATCTAAACCTCGTGTTCTTACATTTGAAAATTTAGCTCAAGTAATTGAACTTTGGACTAAAATACCTGTTACAAGAATAAAAACTGAAGAAACACAAAAATTACTTAATTTAAAAGAAAATTTAAATAAAAAAATAATTGGTCAAGAAAGTGCAATTGATGCTATATCTAATTCTATTTTAAGAAAAAGAGCTAATATTAGAAATATAGTTCGCCCTCCTTCTTTTATATTCGTAGGTCCTACCGGTGTTGGTAAAACTGCTCTAGTAAAAGCTTTAGCTTATGAATTGTTTGATAATGAAGAATCTGTTATAAAACTTGACATGTCAGAATATATGGAATCACATAGTGTCTCTAAACTAATTGGATCACCGCCAGGATATGTAGGATATGATGAAGCTGGACAATTAACCGAAAAAGTTCGTAGAAATCCATATAGTATTGTATTATTCGATGAAATTGAAAAAGCTCATCAAAGTATAGCTAATATATTATTGCAAATTTTAGATGAAGGAAAGCTTACTGATTCTCAAGGAAGAAGTGTATCTTTTAAACATACTATAATTATACTTACTTCTAATCTCGGAACTAATTTTAAAAGTGAAAGTTACGGATTTTCAAATGCTAAAATGGAAAATGAATTATTAAAAAATAAAACAAATGAAGCACTAAGAGAATACTTCTCACCTGAATTTTTAAATAGAATTGATGATATAATTGTATTTAACAAATTATCAAATGATAGCATTTTAAAAATAGCTGATATACAATTAAAAGAACTTCAAATGGAAACTTCAAAAAGACATATTATATTTGATTATACAAATAAAGTACCTAAATTTATTGCTAAAGTAGGATTTAATGAAAAATTTGGTGCTAGACCTTTAACTAGAGCAATTCAAAAATATGTAGAAGATCTCTTAGCTTATGAATATATAAAAGGTAATTTAAAAGAAGATACAAAATATACTTTAGACGTATCCAACGATAAAATAATAATAAAAGATTAATATAATTAATAACCTCAAGATAAAGTTTTTGAGGTTATTATTTTTATATTATATATTAGTATTAGCTTTCTATATCTTCAATAATAAAGTTTAATTGTTCTTTAGAATCTACAGTTATTCCTAAGTTTAATTCTTCTAATAGCTCTGGCATTATAGAATCTTGAGATATATCTAGCTTTTTATATACAGTATTTACTCCTTCTTTTACTACGTTATATATAACAACACTACCATTTTCTAATTTTACTAAAAAATGGTTTGGACAATTTTGATTAATATTTCTTGAAAAAATTAATCTTTCATTACTTTCTTCTACTATATTATATTCATTATTATTTACTTGTTGTTTTTCTACCTCTGATTTTTTTAATTCATCTAAAGTAACTCCATATTCTACTCTCTTATCTTCTATTGTATGATTACAAAGTGTATAATGATCCCTATAAATTAATTCTATATCATATGTTTTTGTAGAAACACTAGTATATTCATCTGTTTGTTCACTATAATTTATATCTTCATCTTCTTTGTCATCATCATTATCTGATCCTTTTACAAGAGTAAAATTAGGATTATTTTTACTTCCATTAGAAGTAGTAGAAAAACCTATATATATTCCTAAAGAAATTAATATAAAAGCTATAAAAGTAACTAAAATACGATATTCATTTTTTTTAACCATACAATCACCTTTTTTCTTATATTTTGTAATTTTTACTAAAATATACCAATAAATAAATTATTTTTAAATTTTATATTTATATCCGTCCACTTTTTTCTGTAATCCATATATTTATATTATGTTTTTTTAGTATATTTAGTGTATCTTCTGATGGATGTCCATATACTTTTTTTCTAGATGAAATTAACGCATTTTTTATGTTAATACTATTTAACATTTCATCAGACGTTGAAGTACTTGAGCCATGGTGACCTACTTGTAAAACATCTACTTTTCCTATTTCATTACTTTTATTTAGAAAATATTTTTCACTTTGCTTTGTAGCATCTCCCATAAAAAGTAAATTAGACTTATTTGTTTTTATATCTATAACCATTGAATTTGCATTAACACTATCCGAGTCTTCTATTTCAAAATCTTTTGGTGGAGATATTACTTTTATATCTATATCTTTATACTTAATTTCATCTGACTCTTCTAGTTCAATTACAGATATTTTATTTTCCTCTAATATTTCTTTTAATTGAAAGTATTCTGTTATATCTTCTTTAGGTATTGAATATGCTACATTTCCTATTTCTATATTATTTATTAACCCTTGCACACCATTTATATGGTCTGTATGCATATGAGTAAGTAAAATTAAATCTATCTTTTTTATATTTTTTACTTTTGCAAAATTAAGCAAAATATTAGATGCAAGGTTTTCTGTTGTAGAACCAATGTCTACAATAATATTTTTTCCATTTTTATGTATAAGTGCCATATTTCCCTGTTTTACATTAAAATAATATACATAGTTTTCAAAATATGTAATATATGTATAATTTGAGATTATAAATAACATTACAAAAATACAATATATACATAGTATTTTACTAAAATGTCTTTTTATATTATTTTTTAAATTTACTTTTATATATTTTTTTAATTTATACAAAATGATTAATGAATAATATAGCAAATATGAAGTAATTGAAAGTCTAGGGATAGAAATTTCTAAAATATCAAATTTTGAGAGAAAACTAGTTAAATTTATAATTATCTTTAACACAAAGACTAAAAAATAAGCGAGCATACCTGACAAATATGGAATATTAATACAAATAATATATATAAATGAAATAAAAGAAAAAAAACTATCTATATACGATATTATTATATTTGATAAAAATGTTATTAGATAAAAATGTCCAAATAAATATAGAGAAATTGGGAGTAGCATTATTTGAACAGATATAGTAATTGATAATGGGTATAATATTAATTTTAATATTTTATAAATTATACTTTTTATTCCTTTAGGTTTTATATACTGTATTTTCAACATATATTTCAGCTTTATTTTAAAAAAGCTATATATTTGACTTTGAAACATAACTATTCCGATAACTGCAAAATATGATAAAATCATACCTGAATTTAATATTGAGTATGGATTATATATTAAAATTATAATTATTGAAATAGCTATTTTTAAGTATATGTTTATATTATTTTTATTATTAAATATAACTGTAATTAAACCCATAATTGTAGCGCGCATAATTGAAAGACCTGATGATGATAATATACAAAATACTATTATTACAAAAATATTTATATATTTATTATTCTTTTTATTTATAAATTTATATATAAAGTTAAGTAGTAAAATAATACTTGACATATGAGTACCTGATACAACTAATAAGTGAGATATACCTGATTTTTCAAAATTTTCCTTAATTTCACTATCTAATTCTAAATCATCTCCATATACCATGCTTTTAAAAAGAGTTGCTTCCTCTTTATTCATATCTTTATCTATTTTCCTACTTAAATTATCTTTTATATTATATATATAATTAAATAATACATTACCAATTTTTACATCACTTAATTTTGCATCATACGTGGATATAGTTCCTACAATATCTTTTGAATTTAAGTAATTTTTATAATTAAATTCTCCCTCATTTCCTAATTTTTCTGGAATAGATATACTTCCTCTAAATGATATTACATCTCCATATTTAAAGTTTGAATAATCAGATACAAACTGTGTAGTATTTACCTTTTCTAATGAATATTTATTTGCGTAAATATTTAATAAAAATTTATCATTGTTATATATCACAATATATGAAATTTTATTATCATTTACACTATATTTTTCAATAACCATAGCTTCTAATTTACCATTTGTACCTATATCTATATTTTTGTACTTTACATTAAATTTATAATATTTTAGGCTGAAGCTTAAGAAAAAAACTATAACTAAGAAAATTACTATTATAACTTTATGTTTATTTATATAATTACGTAATTTTTTCATAATATCTATTTTATATCATTTATATAAGAAATATTAAAGAGTTTCATAATTAAAATTAATGTCTAGTTTTGTAATTTATACCTTTGTTATATATTAACAAATAAGGCATAATAGACTTATCTATTATACCTCTTTAATCTTATATATTTTTTATAATAAATTATCATAGCCAAATTATAATATAAATTTATATTAGCCCTACAATAGTAGCAAATGTAGCGTAGTCTTCATCTTTTCTTTGTGTTGCCTTTCTATATGAATAAAAGCTATCCTCATTACAACACGTACATATACCACAATCTACAATATTTTCTTTTTTTATTCCTATATTTAAAAAATCTTTTGTTATAACTTGTATTAGATCAAAATGATATCTTTCCTCTTTATCTTTATATATATATTCTTTTTCATCTTTAAATACATCTACAAATTTATTTTTAAAATCTTCTTCTTTACTTGTAAAGCAACAGCTTCTAATTGATGGTCCTATACATACAATTAAGTCTTTATAATTTGATCCAAACTTTTCATTCATAATTTTAACTGCTTTTAAAGAAATTCTCTTTAACGTTCCTTTCCATCCACTATGAACATTTGCAAATATATTTAATATAGGATCATATATAATAATTGGATTACAATCAGCAGTAGTAACTAAAGTATTAATATCTTTTTCACATACGATATATCCATCATAACGATCTTTTGAAAGATTAGAAAATTTATAACTATCTTTATTATTATTATCAAGTATTAATATATTATCAGTATGATCTTGTTTTGCTTTATATACATTATTTTTATCTATATCTAATAATGATGTTATATAGCTTAAATTTTTCTCTACATTTTCATATTTATCATTTAAAGCAGTTCTAAAATTTAAACTTTTATATACTCCTGTACTTACTCCTCCATGCCTTAACGTTATACAATGTTTTAATTTATTACTATATTTTTCTAATATTCTAAATTTTAAATACTCTATATTGCTATTTTCATCTTTTACATGAATAATATAATTATCTGTAAAATCTTTATTCAATTTATATCACCTCAAAATCTATTTTACCTCAATTTCTTTATCTAAATAAAATGAATATATATATGCCTTTTCAACTTTTCTATCTGTTAATGTATCTAATGCTCTTTTATATATATCTATTTGTTTTTTATATTTTTTTATAAATTCATTTTCATTTTCAAAATGATTAGTTTTAAAATCTACTAATACAATATTTCCTTTTTCATTAATATAATAAAGATCAATTATACCTTGCACCTGACTATTTGATATCTCTTTATCATACAGTACAAATTCTCTTTCTCTATATATATTAGAAGATTTTTTTAGTTCAATTCCAATACTTGAAGTTAAAAAATTATATATTTTATTTACATTTATTTTTGTTTTTTCATCTTCAGTAATTATATTATTTTTTAAAAGTAAGTCTATATAATTTGTTATATCATTTTTTGTTGATATATTTTTAAAATCAATATTTTCTAATACTAAATGAATTAATGTACCATATTTTGCTCCAGAATATACTTCTTTTTCTTTATTTATACAATCAGGAATTTTAAAGTCATATTCAATATTCTCTGATTTAGTATCATCATCTAAATAATTATTTTCTATATTTATTTTACTAACACTTAGTCTTTGAAGTGTTTTAGTATCATCTAAATATTTATATTTAAATTCAATATTTTCCTTTATATTATCTAGCACCTTACTTTCTGTATAATTTGTTTTTTTACAAATATTTAATATATTATCTTTTATACTAAGTTTTTTATTTATCTTATTTTCTTTATCTTCACTTTCAAAACTAATATTATCTTGCAAAATTTTATCTAAGCTATTTGATATATCTAGATTAAATTTTATAACATTTATATCAAATAGTTCTTTGTAGTTACCTTTATTTGCCATTATACCTAGCATAATATTTGAAAAATAATTATTATTTTTTTCTACAATTTTAGGGTAAACTTTATCATTTTTATACATTATTACTTGACTTTGGGTAAACTTATTATAGTTTTTTACAGTTGCAAATATTATTAATTTTTCTTTTGCTCTTGTCATTGCAACATATAACATACGAAGTTCTTCTGATTTTATTTCTTTTAAATTTAAATCTTTTATAGCTTGCTTTATAACAGAAGGATATGTTATTTTATATTTATTATTTACTACATTAATACCAACACCTAAATTATGATGCATAACTACCTGACTATTTATATCTTTTATATTATATGATTTAGTCGTATCTGCAAGAATAACAATTGGAAATTCTAATCCTTTTGATTTATGTATAGTCATTATTCTTACAACATCTTCATTTTCGCCAATTATTTTTGCACTAGAATTTGAACTATCCAGCTTATCTTTTAGGTTATCAATATATGTTATATATGAATATATTGATTCTCCTGTAGTTGACTCATAATTTATAGCCATTTCTACTAATAAATCTAGATTTGCTCTCTTTTGCTCTGACATATCATCAAGTAAGAATTGATTATATATATTAGTATCGTTATATAATTTTATAAGTAAGTCGGATATACTAAGTATATTAGAATATTTTTTATATTCATTTAATAGACTTAAAAAGTCGATTATTTTCCTTAGTAATATATCTTGTTTATTATCATTATTTGTACTTTTATCTTTTATATTTTCTTCTAATATATTATTACATAATTTTAGGGAATCTAACATTGATTTAGATGGTGCTATTGTTTTTATATAAATTAACTCATCTAAAGTAAATTTTCCTATAATACTATACATTACACTTACTAAATGTATATCTTGCAAAGGATTATCTAGTATTCGTAAAAAAGATAGCACTAATTTTACCTCATCGCTGTCAAAAATACTAGTTGATACATCACAAAATACAGGAATATCATATTTTTTAAAAGTTTCTTCTAATATAACAGATTTACCTTGTATACTTCTTAATAATATTACAAAATCTTTATAACTTGCCATTCTATAATCTTTTTCTTTTTTATCATATATTCTGAAATTATGTACTAAATTTTTAATTTTTTTTGCAATATATATAGCTTCTTTTTCAAACGTTTTTAATTCTTTTATATATTCCTCTGTTTCACTTAATGAATCATCACTATCAAAATCTTTACTACTTTCTTCATCTAAATCAATTATATTTATTTCTGTATTATATAAACAATTATTACTTTCTTTATTATCTTTATATAATTGTGATCCAAATTGCAATTTTTCAATATCTAAATAATTACAATCACCAAGCTCTGCGCTCATTATTTCTTCAAAAATATAATTTATACTATCCGTAACATTTTTTCTACTTCTAAAATTTTTAGCAAGTAGTATCTTGCAATCTTCTTCATCATTTATACCATTTTTATTATCAAATAATTTATAATTTTCATATTTTCTATTAAATATCTCTGGCATAGCCTGTCTAAATTTATATATACTCTGCTTAATGTCACCAACCATAAATCTATTATTTCCTCTTGATACTGCATTTAGTATTGCTTCTTGTACGAAGCTTGTATCTTGATATTCATCTGTATATATTTCTTCAAATTCTTTTTGTTTTTCTTTTGCTATATCAGTTAAAATATATTCATTATTTTCATCTTTTTTTAAAAGTAATTCTAAAGCTAAATGTTCTATATCATTAAAATCAATTATACCTATATTTGACTTTAATTTTTCATATTCTAAATTAAATGAATAAATGAAATCATATATATATTTAACATATTCATACATTTTATTATTATCGGTTAATATTTCGGCACTTTTTGCATATATTTTTTTACTTATTTTTTCTATTTCCTTTTTTAATATTTTATTTCTAAAATTTACTATTTTGTCTTTTAATTCTGTATTTGTTCCTTTAAATACAGGCGCTCTTGCAAAATTTATACTTTTTAAAGAATCAAAGAGTTTATCCCATAAATTTATATTTAAAATTTTCTGTAGTTCAAAAATATCTTTATCTAATAATTCATAAAATTTTACAAAATCATCAAGTCCTACCAAAGTATTTTGAATATTTTTAGTATATTCAATTAATAAATTTATATTATCAATTACATCATCAAAAATATATCTTCCAAAATTAGTATAAACTAAGTCTATATTATCATTGTCTAAATTTATATTATATTTTTCTATGTTTTCTTTAAACCACTCAAATGGATGTGAAAAACTTTGAATATATGAATATAACTTAAATAAATACTCTACTAAATTTTGATCTTTACCAGAAAATAACTCAAGTACATCATATAATCCTATTTTTTTTGTTGATATATCTTCACTATTACTTTTTAAATACTCATTTTCAAGTACTATGTTCATTGCTTTTATCTTTAATACTCTTATTTGAGATTCATCTCCTATTTTGATATTAGGATCTAAACTTAATACATTAAAGTTTTGCTTTATTAATTTTAGACAAAAAGAATGTATTGTATCAATATTTGCTTTATTTATATTTTTTATTTGTCTTTTTAAGAAAATATATAATTCCCTATCTATATCTTTATTATCTAACTCTTTATATATACGTTCCATAAGACGTGTTTTAAGTTCGCATGCAGAAGCATTAGTAAAAGTTACTATAAGTAATTTATCTATATCTACCTTATCATTAATAACTCTTGTTATAACACGTTCAACTAAAACTGCTGTCTTACCACTACCTGCAGAAGCTGAAACTAATATATTTGAATTTCTTTTATCTATTGCTAATTTTTGCTCTTCAGTCCACATATAATCACCTATTACTAATTTTACAATACTATTATATAGTTTTTACTATATATTTTCAAGCAAATATTATTGTTTTGTTCTTTTTAAATTTATAAATTATATTATTATCTATCATTTAATTGATATTTTAAATATATTTTGATATAATTAACTTGGTGATTTACTTGGAAAATTCAAATATTAAAGATATAGAAGAAAAAATAAAAAGTTATATATCTAATACTAAGTCATTTAATATAAATATAACATCAAACAGTCAAGACGATACAAAAAATATTGCTTTAGTTTTTGCAAAATATTTAACTAATAATTCTATCTTGATACTAAACGGAGAACTTGGATGTGGCAAAACAGTATTTATGAGTGGAATTGGTGAGTATTTTAATATTAGTGATAAAATATCAAGTCCTACATTTACTATAGTAAACGAATATGATATTGATGATAAATTTAAAAGTGTATCTAAAATATTTCATTTTGATTTATATAGATTAAAATCAGTGTATGAATTTTTAGATGAAATTGGAACAGATTACTTTTCTGAAGGTGCATGTGTTATAGAATGGGGAGAAATTATAAATGAACTACTTCCAAGTAATGCTATACATATCGATTTTTTAAAAGATAAAGAAAAAGAAAATACAAGATATTTAAAAATATGGAGGAATTAATATGAACATTTTGGCTATTGACACTACAACTAAAATAGCAAGTGTATCTATAAAATACAATGATAATATATTAAATAATAAAATTGATAATGAAATAACTCACTCTGAAAAGTTATTGCCTCTTATAGACAAATCATTAAATAAGTTAAATATATCACTTAAAGATATAGAGTTACTTTCTTGTATAAATGGTCCTGGCTCATTTACAGGTATCCGTATAGGTCTTGCAACAATAAAGGCGATATCACAAGTAAAAAAATTAAATATATTTGCTATATCTTCACTTGAACTTTTGGCAACAACTACATATATGAAAAGTAGGTTATATTCAAAAGGCAAAACTTCTATAGTAGCATCTATCATAGATGCCAAAAATGATAGAGTATATTATTCGCTATATAAATTATCAACAGATAATATAAAAATTAAATGTGAGAAATTAGTTGATATTAATAATGAAAAAATAGATATTGTTTTAAAAAATATTGCTAAATATATAACAGATAATAACTTATCAAATATAATTTATTGTGGAAATTGCATAACTAAGTTTGAAGAAAATATATTAGAAACTAGCAAAAATATTAATATTGCAAATTATTCTTTATACGATTTATACCCTACTACAGATGATTTAATAAATACAATTGAAAATATTTCAAATTATGATAATTATATTTTTAATGCTTTCACACTAAATGCAACATATGCAAGATTATCTCAAGCTGAAAGGATAAAAAATGAGCAAAATAATAAATAACATATATATATTAGAGTTAAATATTAATTATTTAAATAGCATATTAGATATTGAGAAAGAATTATTAAGCCCTATTTTTTTAAAAGAAGATATAATAAATGCAATAAATAATCCAAACTATAAAATTTTAGGTGCAAAAATTAATAATATATTAGTTGGATATGTTTGTATATGCTTTGTTAAAGATTCACATATAGATATAGAATCTCTTGTGGTAAGAAAAGATTATAGAAAACTTGGTGTAGCCTCTCTACTTTTAAATAATATTTTTTCATTTTCAAGAAAAATGAATATAAAAGAAATATTTTTAGAAGTAAGAGTTTCAAACATACCTGCAATTAATTTATACACCAAAAATGGATTTAATAAAGTTAGTATTCGTAAAAGATACTATAAAGATAACTTTGAAGATGCAATTATATTTAAAAAAAGTTTATAATTTGTTATTTTTATATATACTATAATTTTAATTAAATTTAAGATTATAGTATACTTTTTTATAATTATATATTTTTATGTAAAATAGTGCTCTTTTTTATCTTACTATTGACATATTTATTAAAAAGTAGTATAATTTATATGTAAAAAATTTTAACCTATAAAAATTTTTGGAGGTAATTAAAAATGAAAAAAAATTTTAAGTTCATGTCCCTTGTATTGTGTGTATTTATGGCAGGTTCCTTTAGTGCTTGTAATGAAACAAATAATACAGAAAACCCATCATCTGAAATTGATGATACAAGTGTAACCTCTTCCATAAAAGAGACAGAAACTTCAGAAAATTCGAACAATTCTAAGACTGATGATACAGAGGATGAATCAGTATCAGATGAAATTACTACTGTTTCTGAAGAACCAAAAGAAACAATTACAGGTCATCTTCTAGTAATAGATGATGATGTAAATGTGCGACAGGATTCTTCAACTGATTCAGACATCCTTGAGACGGTATCAAGAAGTACAATATTCTCATATTATCATGAGGATGATGGCTGGTACAAAATTTCGTATGATGACAATGTGGCATTCATTTCATCTGACTTTGTACAAGTAATAGATGAAGACTTGTATAATAGTTTAGAGACAGAAGAAAACTACGATGATTTATATGGCACAGTATCTGAAAACGCGAATCTAAGAGATTTGCCTGATACAGAAGTTGGACAAGTAATTCAAAATGTAACATCAGTTCAAGTCTTTAAAATTTTAGAAAAGACTAAAAATGACTGGTACAAAGTGTATTTTGAAGATTCTGAAACCTCAGGATATATCTTAAGTGAACTTGTCTCTACTCTTTCAAAAGAAGAATATGAAAATATAACTAAAAAACCTGAAAAACTTGATGATTATGAAGATACTATAGAACTCATAAGTTCATATACTACAGATTATTCTTTTTCAAATCCAAATAGAAAATTTAATCTGGAACGAGCTTGTGATGCTATAAATCACATGGTGATAGAACCTGGTGCTAAATTTGATTGGTGCCGTGATATGGGTCCATGTGGTAAAGATGAGGGATATCTTCTTTCTAATGTAATTATGAATGGTGGATATGTTCAAGACTATGGCGGAGGTATATGTCAGCTCTCTTCTACTCTTTGTGCTTCCGTACTTACATGTGAAGATGGAAAATTTTCTTTAATAGAAAGATACAAGCATGGAATCCCCCAATCATATATACCTAGGGATTTAGATGCTACCGTTTCATATCCTGATTGCAATTTTTCATTCAGAAATGATAATTCATTTCCTGTAATGATAGAAACTGTATATACAGACGATATGAATCTTACTGTAAATTTATACAAGGTAGAATTATAATACTACTAACTCAAGAAATCTAATAGATTTCTTGGGTTATTTTTTATTTATTAAATATATTTTATTAATTATATTTTTTTACTAAAAATTATTGAATATTTTTTTCTTTTATAATAAAATAAAAATGTATTAAACAAAAGAATTTTAAGTGAGGGATATATGAAAAAGTTTAAAGAATTAAATTATAATGAACTAAAGAATATTTGTAAAGAAGAGGATCTAGGATTTAGTAAAACATCTGAACTTGAGCCATTTAATGGAATAGTTGGCCAAGAACGTGCACTATCTGCTATAAAGACTGCTATGCAAATTCCACAAAAAGGATTTAATTTATATATTTGTGGTAGTATTGGAATTGGAAAAACTTCTTATGCATTATCAATTGTAAATAAATTAAGTAAAGATAAACCTATTCCAAACGATTTCTGTTATATACATAACTTTGATAATCCAAATGAACCTATAGCAATTGAACTTGAACCTGGAATGGGACTTGAGTTTAAAAGAGATATGAATAGGTTTATTTCTGTTTTATTAAACAGATTATCTAAGGATTTAGCTGGAGATGTATACGAAAAAGAAAAGAAAAATATTTCAGATAGATATTCAAGACAAAAAGAAAATATAATGAAAGAATTCGATAGATACACTTTTGAACAAGGATTTAAAATACGAAATACAGAAACTGGAATATACTTCTCACCTGTACATAATGGTGTTGTATTAGATGAAAAAGCATTTAGTATACTTGATGAAAAAACAAAAAAATATTTCGAAGAAAAGAGTCCAAAAATACAAGAAGAAACATTAGAAATTCTAAAAAAACTAGATGATTTAGATAAAGAATGTGAGCACGTTATATCAGAATGGCAATCAAATATAACAACATTTGCAGTTTCACAATGTATGAGTGATTTAAAGATAAAATATAAAAAAAATTTGAAAATTCAAAATTTCCTATACTCTATTCAAAGTGATGTTGTTAAAAATGTTGATTTTTTTAAGCAATATGAAGATAGTCTAAAAAAAGGAAATACTAATTCTCAACCTACTATGTTAATTCCACCTCAAATGCAAAGAAAAGAAAAAAAGCCTTGGGAAAACTATCGTGTAAATTTAATTATTGATAATGATAAACTAAAACATGCACCTGTTGTACTATGCAAAAATCCAAATTACTTTGATCTTTTTGGTAAGCTTGATTTTGAAGCTTCTCCAACAGGTATGAGAACAGATTATACAATGTTAAAACCAGGACTTTTTCATAAAGCTAATGGCGGATATTTAATAGCAAACGTTAGAGATATTTTAGTAAATATGCCAACATGGGAGGCTTTTAAAAGAGTTATTAGAAATCAAGAATTATCTATTGACAGTTCTCGTGATATAGCACAACCTGTTACAATTGTAAGTTTAAAACCAGAACCTATCCCTATAAATGTTCAAGTAATCCTTATAGGATCTGAAGCAAATTATCAACAATTATGTGCAATGGATATAGATTTTAAAAAATTATTTAAAGTAAAAGCTGATTTTGATGATACTTATCCAAGAACTCCAGAAAATACAATGAAATTAGCTCAATATGTTGCTTATGTATGTAAATCTAACTGTCTACTTCCATTTTCAAATAAGGCCGTAAAAGAAATTGTAGAATTTAGTTCTAGATGTGCAAATGATAAAAATAAATTTACTGCTATTATGCAAGATATATCTGATTTAATAATTGAAGCTAGTTATACTGCTATGTCAAATTCTAAAAAAATCGTAACCGATAAAGAAGTAAAAAAAGTTTGTGCAATTAGGTCTGAAAGATATGGTAAATATAATGATAATCTAAATGATATGATGATTAAAGGCGACATTATGATATCAACATCTGGCAAAAAAACTGGACAAATTAATGGTCTTACTATAATGGTAAATGGTGACTATTCATTTGGTCATCCTGTTAGAATAACAGCTAACACTTTTATTGGTAAGAATGGTATTATAAATATTGAAAGAGAGATTGAACTTAGTGGTACTTCACATTCTAAAGGTGTATATATTTTATCAGCATATATAGGTGAAAAATATGCTCAAAACTTTCCACTATCTCTTACTGCTAGTATTTGTTTTGAACAATTATATAATGGTATAGATGGTGATAGTGCTTCTTCTACTGAACTTTACGCTATTTTATCTAGCCTTGCAGATGTACCAATAAATCAAAGTTTAGCTGTTACAGGCTCTGTTAATCAAAAAGGTGAAATTCAACCAATTGGTGGTGTGACTGATAAAATTGAAGGTTTCTATATGGCTTGTAAAGCTAAAGGACTTAACAATGAAAATGGCGTATTAATACCATATCAAAATGTAAAAAATTTAAACTTAAGTAATGAAATAATAGAAGCTGTTAAGAATAATACTTTCCATATATATCCTGTATCTACTATTGATGAAGGGATTGAAATACTAACAGGACTAAAAGCAGGAAAATTACTAGAAAATGGTGAATATGAACAAGACTCTATAAACTATCTAGTACAAAACAAGTTAAAAAATTATGCGCAAAAAAATATGAATTATTCAAATTAATAATGGAACTTACTAATAACAAAATAACCGGTGATCATATACATCATCGGTTATTTTGTTATATATTAATTAATAGCCCTATTTTTATTATATTTAGTTATTAAATCTTTTATTACTTGTGAATCAGATTTATATGGTATATATGTAGCACCCTCTTTTTGAGTATTTTCATGACCTTTTCCAAGTAGTAATAATACATACATATCATTTGAATCTGTTATCTTTTTTACTGCCTTTTCAATAGCTAAAATTCTACTTACTTCAATTTCATAATTACTAGTATATTTTTCTATATAACTTGCTATTTCTTTAGATATTGCCTCTACACTTTCAAATGCTGGGTCGTCTTCTGTAAGATATATATAATCAGCAAATTTACCAGTTATATTTCCTAAGTCTTTTCTTCTACTTTGTGCTTTATTTCCTGGACATCCAAACACTACAATTATCTTTCTTTCAGGATATTCATATTTAGTAGTTTCGAATACTTTTTTAAAACTAAGCTCATTATGAGCATAATCTACTATTGATATAATCTTTTTATCCGTACTTGAATAAATTTCCATTCTACCAATTGTCTTTGATTTTTCTAGCCCAATATATATATATCTTTCTGGAATATTCATAGCATACCCTACAGCGATAGCAGCAAGAGCATTTTCTACATTAAATATTCCTGGCATAGTAAGCTTAAATTCTCTATTAAATCTATCAGTTTTTACTTTAAATATAGTGTTAAAACCATCTTTTTTTATATCATATCCAAATATATCAGCATTACTATCTTTAGTAGAAAAAGTAATTATTTTTTTACAATATTTATTTGCGACTTCTTTTACTCTGTTTACATGGTCCATATCTAAATTTATACAAGCAGTATTTGTCTTTTCCAACATTTTTAACTTACAATTAAAGTAATCCTCAAATGTTGGATGCTCTATACTACTTATATGATCTTTTGAAATATTTAAGAATACACCTATATCAAAATTTATCATATGAAGTCTAGCATAATTTTTTGACAGAGATTGTGATGATACTTCCATTACAATGTTTTCTATATTACTCTGAGCAGCATTTGAAAAATGTTTTTCTAATTCATATGATTCTGGTGTAGTTATGTGAGATTCTTTTCTTTCTTTACCATCATATGTTTCAATAGTTGATATATATGCAGTTCTTGGCTTTAAATTTGCTTTAGAATATTCATCTAATATTTCTTTTATATAACAAGTAGTAGTAGATTTACCTTTTGTTCCAGTTATTCCTATAGTATTGAGTCTTTTTTGCGGATAATTAAAATACATTTGAGATATTATTGATAAAGCTCGCCTAACATCTTTAACTATAATACATGGAATTTTAACATCATATTCCTTACTACTTACATATACAATTGCACCATTGTCTATTGCATTATTTAAATAGTCTATTTTAAAATTATCCCCTTTACATACAAATAATGTTTTGCATTCTACTTCTTTTGAATTATATGAAACTTTCTCAATTTTAACATTTAAAATATCAATACATTTTGTATCATCTATTATTTCATCATATTTCTTTAATTCATTAATATAATCAATTATTCTACTAGCTTCCATTACATTCACTTATCCCCTTATACATTATAATCAAATAAAGTAATTATATACTAAATAAATTATAAAATCAATGTTAAATTGAAAAAATCAAGTTATTAAAAAATACTTGATTTTATATATTTATAAATTTGTAACATTATTAGAATTATTATCTTGTCCATTATTAATATTTGCATCACTATTAAGAGAATATGAACTTTTTATTGTATCTTCAATAATATTATCTAATGTATCATGAGCCATTCCTTCTGATAATACCATTTCACTAATTAAAATATCTTTAGCAGTTGCTAACATTTTCTTCTCACCAATTGATAGTCCTCTTTCCATATGTCTATGTGATAAATCACGTACAACTTCAGCAACATCTAAAATATTTCCTGATTTTATTTTATCGACATTCATATTATATCTTTTACTCCAATTTGAATCATGTACATAAGGTGCTTTAGGTTTTTGAAGTACACTAAATACTTGATCAGATATATTTTTTGTCGATACTTCTCTTACTCCTATGTCATTTGCTTTATTTGTTGGTACCATAAGTTTCATATCACCTATTGGCATTTTTATAATATAATAATCCTGAGTAGAACCCATCATATCTTTTTTTTCAATTGCCTCAATTGTTCCTGCTCCATGCATAGGATATACTATTTTATCACCTATTTTAAACATACCTACATTCCCCCTAAAAGATACTTTCAACATATATCTATTATACCATATTTTTAGGAAAAAGTAAATAAAAAAATATCAATTTTTTCTTTATTTTTTTAATTTTTATGTAGAATATATACTTTATATCATGCTATATATCTATATAGTGTGATTATAATTAAGTTCTAAATAACATACCCTCTAAGGAGATATTGTTCTTGAAATCTTTTTAAAGATTGATTAATTATTCTTGCTCTTATCTCTCCTATTCCTTCAACATCATCTAAAGCTTCAATCGAAGCAGAACATATACCTTGTAAACTACCAAAGCTTGCTATTGTCTTTTCTATTATTGAAGCTGGCATTTTTGGTACTTTTGATAAAATTCTATATCCCCTTGGTGATACATTAAGATCAAGTATTTCAGGTGTTATTTCATAACCTAGTAATTTTATTATTTTTTCAGCTATAATTAAATCTTTCTTTTCCAATTTTCTTATTTCTTTTAATATTAAGTCTGGAGTTGTTTTACCTTTTTTCTTTATTACCATATAATCTTGTATTATATGTTTTTCTTCTTGTTCTACATTTGCTATTAATTCTTCTAATTGCATATTTACAAGTCTTCCTTCATCTCCAAGTTCTATTATATTTCTTTCTACTTCAGATTTCATTCTCATTATTATTTCACTACGATATATAGAATTAGCCACTGTTTCAAGAGTTACTATATCGTCAAATTCATGTTCACTTAATATGTTTAGCATATTATCAAATACTACTTTATATTTTTCTAAAGCTTCTAAAGTTTGATTTGCACGCATTATTACAGCTGAAGTTTCATTAATTACATATCTAAATTCACCTTTAAATATAGTTATAATTCCACGCCTTTCTGATATACTTATAACAAGCTCATTTGTTTGCTTTGCAACACGTTCTGCTGTTCTATGCCTTGTACCAGTTTCTTTAGTAGATATTGTATAATCTGGATTTAATTGAACATTTGCCATATATATTTTCTTTAAATCACGGCTAACAAGTATGGCACCATCCATTTTTGCAAGTTCATATATACTAGCTGGTGTAAATTCTTGGTTTATACAAAATCCACCATCAGCTATTTTCATTACTTCTTCACTATCTGATATAACAATAAGAGCTCCTGACTTAGCTTTTAAAATATTTTCAAGTCCTTCACGAAGTGCTGTGCCAGGGGCAATTAGTCTTAAAATATCTAATTTTTCATCGCTCATATTTTATCACCCCTATTTTTTATATTTATTTAATACTTAAAATAGCTTCATCTATTGTAGCTATTCCAATAAGTTTAATATTTAACTTTTTTATTTCTTCTTTTATATTATTTATTTGTCTTTTATTTGCATATATCTGATTATACCCCATTTTTGAAATTTCTTTTACTCTTTTTTCAAAATTAGTTACACTTCTAACTTCACCTGTAAGACCAATTTCACCTATAAACACCATTTTTGGATCTATCATTATATTTTTATAATTTGATATAATGGCCATAGCAATTGCAAGATCAGCTGCTGGTTCGTCTACTTTCATTCCACCAATTATATTTACATATATATCTTGAGTTCCAAGTGATAAATTACATCTCTTTTCAAGAACTGCAATTATCATATTTAATCTGTTAAAATCTATCCCATTTGAAACTCTCCTTGGCATATTATAATATGAATGAGTAGTTAATGCTTGAACTTCAAGTAATATCGTAGAAGTACCTTCCACAGTTGCTACAATAGCTGTACCGGGTAAATTTTTTATACTATCAGATAAAAATACCTCTGACATATTTTTTACTTCTACCATACCTATATCTTGCATATTAAATATTCCAATCTCATTAGTAGATCCAAATCTATTTTTTACACTACGTATAATTCTATGAGTAAAAAATCTTTCTCCTTCAATATATATAACTGTATCTACCATATGTTCTAAAATTCTTGGACCTGCTATAGTACCATCTTTTGTAACATGTCCTATCACAATTACTGTAATGCCCCCTCTTTTTGCAAGATACATTAATCTTGCAGTAACTTCTTTTACTTGAGAAACACTTCCAGGAACTGACGATATTTCTTCATCATACATTGTCTGAATAGAATCTATTATACAAAATTTAGGCTTAATTTTATCAATATTATCTTCAATTTGTGATATATTAGTTTCACTTAAAAAATATATATTATTAGAATTTACATTTAATCTATCTGCCCTTAGTTTTACTTGTACTTCTGATTCTTCACCTGATACATAAAGAACATTTCCATTTTTTGATAAATTATTGCATACTTGCATTATTAAAGTTGATTTACCAATTCCAGGCTCTCCTCCTAAAAGTGTAAGTGAACCTTCTACTATTCCACCACCAAATACCCTATTTAATTCTTCATATCCTGTATCTAATCTTGTGGTCTTTGATACTGTTATCTCATTTAATTTCTTTACGTCAGAATTGTTATCAAAAGTTCTAGAAAATGATCTATTAGAATTATTACTTGATGATACTTTTTTTGATATTTTTTCTTCAACAAAACTATTCCAATTATTACATCCCGGACATTTACCTAGCCATTTTGCCGATTCATAGCCACACTCTTTACAAAAAAATACTGAACTTGTTGCCATATTCTCTCCTTTTTTATTACAAATAAATATAACATTTTATATTACTATCTAATAAACTCTTAAATTTATCTCCATCTTCTTTTGTACCAACTATACTATTATAATGAATTGGAATTACATATTTTGGTTTTATACCATTTGCAAATTTTGCACCTTCTATGTAATCCATAGTATATGTTCCTCCAATAGGTACAAATAGCACATCACATTTTATATTTTTATTATGTTCATTTATATCAGTATCACCTGGTATAAAATATCTTATATTATCTATTGTAATTATATAACCTACCCAATCATTATCTTTTTTATGGAATTCTTTATTAACATTATATGCCCTTACTGTTTGTATCATAATATCGTCTAATTTATATTTTTCATTTGGAAATACACATTTTATATTACTACTATTTACTCCTATTTTAATTAAATTTTCTCTACAATCTTTTGTAACAAAAAAAACAGTTTTATCATTCATCACTTTTTTAATATCTTCTATATCAAAATGATCATAATGTGAATGAGTAATAAATACATACTTGGCATTATGTATTTCATTTTTTATTTTATATGGATCTATATATATATAATCCTTTAGGACAATTGACGAATGATATAACACATTTACATTTTCTAACATTTTATCAACTCCTTATAACTTTAATAGATTATAAAACTTTATAATTTCAATTTATTGGATTAAATTCTATATACTGTAAAGTACTTTCATTTAAATCAGAATACTCCATATATCTTACAGAAAATTTCTCATTATTTTTATCTTTCATTTCAAAATAATACATAAATAGTCCACCAGTGAAACCTTCTGCATTATATACAAATTCTGACTTTGTAATTTTTAATTCTTTATTGTAAGTTTCATTTATATAATTTTCTACCATTTTTCTCTTTTCTAAATCAACTTCATTTTTATTATTAAATATCAACTTATATCCATTTAATATTAATACTCCGACAAATGCTTGCTGCTACTATTGAAACTATAATTATAACAAAAAACTTTTTTGAAATTATTTTTTTTAATAATAAAATGATAACTAAAGCAATAATAAAAATAATTGCTATTATACAAGCGCATATAAACATATCTTTTCACCTCATTAATTTTATTTAAAGTATATTTAATTTTTTTCTGTATTTGCTTCATATTTTTTTTGCATATTATATTTAAAATTTGTAAGACTATATTTTACTTATAATATCTACCTCTATTAGAAATTAATTTTTGACATAAAATTTCCATAAAAGCATAGTAAATAAATCTTATATGAACAATTATATACTAACATATAGAACTATAAATTTCAAGACTTTTATAGTATAATTTAGACTTTATATTTTAGAAAAAACAAAAAAGAATGAAAACTTTTTAAGTAATTTCATCCTTTATATTTTTTTAATTTATTTATATCAAGTACTTTATTACATACATATTTCTAATATTTATCAATTCCAGTTCCATTTTTTAAATAAACTTTAATTTGCTTTATTATATGAGGAACATTATAATTTCCTGCAAACTTTTCATTATTTAGTAACTCATCATTTATTACAACCCATTCCAGCTTATTTTTTTCTTCAACTAAAGTCACATCATGCCTTAATATACCATAATATACTTGTAAATTATTTTCATATTTAAAGTAATTTAAATCCATAAAATGTTCTAATTCTATATCATCACGTGTTATTCCTGTTTCTTCAAATAATTCTCTATATGCAGCTTCATCATTAGTTTCTCCTTCCTCTACTTTTCCACCTACAAAATTATATAAACCTTTATATGGTTCTTTTGCTCTAATACAAAAAAGTGTCTTATCTAAGTTTTTACTAAATACTACTATTAAATTTAATTTTCGCATATATAACCCTCCTTAATTATTATTACTTTCTAAATTTTTTATTTAATTCTTTTTCTTCTTCTATGTTTCTTTTTTCCTCATCAACATATTCTAAATAAATTTTATCGTTAAAAGCTCCCTTTTTATTAGCCTTAGTTTTCATAATTTTATATACTTCATCAATTTTATAACCTTTTAATTTCATTATAGCATTCATCAGTCATAATAGTTTTTATTAATTACATCTAAATACTAGATTACTATATTATATAAAAAATAATTTATACAGTAAGATTTTTAATTATTTTTTCAATTTTTTATTATTTTCCTTTTCCAATTGTTTTAAACTTTTTTTAGGTGTTGGCAAATCTTCTGGCATAGTTCCACCATTTTTAGCTATTACTTCTCTAATATTTTTACCAATATTATAATGAGTTTTATTAGCTTCTTTTTCTGTCTGTATGTTATCTTTCTTTAATTTTGTCCTGTTTGAGAAATTCTAAATAAATTTGCAATTAACTCATCACTTCCCATATTATCTAATATATTTTCTCTATATCTTAGTCCCTTTCTTTTAGCAATATCATCAGCCGTTTCTCCATTATATAAACCTTTATATCCGCTATTGTGGAATTTATCAAAATTTTTACGCCTGCTTTTTTAGCTGTTTGATTTAGTGAATAATTTCCTTTTCGTGTTAAATTTCTTTGATAAAATCTTTTTTCATCTTCTGTCAGTATACAATATTCCTTTTCAGTAATTTCCTGTTTTCTGGTTTGAACTGCAAAATATGTTTGTGCCAAAGCTATAACCTTTTTTCTACTATCTCCATTTTGTGCTATTAGATAACAAGCATAACGAGTTAATTTATAATCTCTAATTTTAACTTCTGCATTATTAGCACGTTTTGACAACTTACTGACGTCAATAAAATGTTCAAACACACTAATACTACTATTTTCACAAGAGATTTTAGCTTTATCAATTATTTTTTCAAAATTTTGCCAATTTGAATATTGTAAAACAGGCATAAGTTCTCTAGCATACCAAAATTCAACTCCATTTTCATCAATGTGTTTGATATCTTCAAATGATTTATTATTTTTATCAATTTTTCTCAACAATATCATCTCCATTTCTAAATATTTTTATTATTTATTTGTTATTATAAAACATTAGAAGATAATAATATTATTACAAAAATATATGAAAGATAAGAAGTTTTTACATCTTGTCTTTCATATATTTGATTACACAAATTATGGCAATCGAGCATAATAGATTATTAGTTTCTCATTTCTAATCTTTTTCTAATCTTGTCTTTGTTTCCCTTTTTTCATATATTTTTTTGTAATAGATTCATCAACATTAGCAAACAGATGAGATTTGTCCATTCAAAATCAAAATTAAAAACAATATCTACTAGTCTTTTAGTTTCAACTATTAATGAATCAGCAAAGCCATAATGACATACAAATTCTATTCCTTGAATTTTCATAACAAATCTTGACAATGCTGACCAACCTTGATAGCAGTGGTATTCACTCATCTGCCGTATCTCTTTTTCGTTGTAATCTTTTTTTAAAATAGGTACATATCCTGCTAGTTTTTGATTTTCTTTTAACCAAATCATATTAGCCCTCCTTTAATAACAAATTACTGTTTTAAGTTTACAAAATAATTAAATTATAAATTAATTATATCATATCATATCTTTATTCATATATCAATATGTTATCTTAAACTATTGATATATAAACTTAATATATAATGCATTTTATAGTATACTGAAAAATTAATAATTGATTTTCTACTTATCTATCCACTGAAAGTAATAATATTGAACAAAAATAATAAAATTAGTGTACTTAACTAAATCATTCTCCTCTTGAGTTCTGACCAATGGTACAAAACTCGAAGGATGATGTAATAGTACATACTGAAAACAAAACTAAAAAAATATCATTCTTTTTCAGAATGATATTTTTATTTATCTGTTTTATTAGTTCGAACAGATACGTCGTTGGTGGAGGCGATGGGAATTGAACCCATGTCCGAATACCAAAAATATAATTTTCTACGAGTGTAGTAAATATTTAAAACTTGCTATTTACCTTAAATATTTACAAAAAAGTAAATAGTGTAATCACAACAATACCCTCTAATTCGTGATTAATAATTAGATTTGTTAAAGCTAGATAATTCGATGCCTATATATAATCCTCTAGCAAGACTATACTAGACATAGCCGCAACTTAGGCAGCTAATGCTAATTCATTTCTATCAGCGTTTAAAATTTAATTCTCGATGATTAAAGTGGCCAACGAGAGTCCACTACTCGCTTATTATATTTTATGTATATCCGTCGAAAACCTAACGCCCCCAAATATACATATATATATTATACCATTTTTTATATTGTATGTAAATATGTATGAGTAATGTTAATAATTAAAAAACAAAAAAGTACATAAATATTGATATATTTATAAATTGATGATATAATACAAAAAAATTTTATAATCCTAAAAAAATTGAAAGGATGATTTATATGAATAATTTTCGTAATGATGTCTTATCTTGGGATTCATACTTTATGCTTACTGCTCTAACAATAGCTACAAGATCAAAAGACCCAAAAACTCAAGTTGGCTCTTGCATAGTAGATAATAATCATCAAATTTTATCTCTTGGTTATAATGGCATGCCTGTAGGAATAAAAGATAATGATGAAAATTGGAATGACGAAACAAAACATAATTTAGTAATCCATTCAGAAGCTAATGCGATTTTACATTGTAAACATAGTGTAAATAATTCAACTTTATATGTTACACTATTTCCTTGCAATGAATGTGCAAAGCTTATCATTACAAGTGGAATTAAGAAAGTAGTATATCTTAAAATTAAAGATAGCAAAAATATATTAACTAATATATCGATGAAAATGTTTGATGAAGCTGGAGTTATCTATGAAAAGTATAAAGAAGTAAATAAAGAATTCATATTTAAAATTTAATTAGATAATATACTTTAAAAATGCAAATATAATAATCAACTTATTATATTTGCATTAATATTTTTATATTTTTTAAATTAAATATAAGATATAATATTGTACATTTGGCACTATAATATTTGTTTTAAAATTTAGTTAATAAACATACAGTCTCCAAAACTAAAAAATCTATATTTTTCTTTAACTGCTATATTATATGCATTTAATATATTTTCTCTTGTGGAAAATGCTGATACTAACATAATTAAAGTTGATTCTGGTAAATGAAAATTAGTTAAAAGAGCATCTATCATTTTAAATTTATATCCAGGATAAATAAAAATATCTGTTTCTTTTTCCATTTCATGTATTATACCATTCTCATCAGTTGCACTTTCTAATACTCTACATGATGTTGTTCCAACGGCTATAACCCTTTTTCCTTGTTTTTTTGTATTATTTATAACATCACATGCTTTTTTATCAATTATAAAATATTCACTATGCATTTTATGATTAAGTACATCATCAACTTTTACAGGTCTAAAAGTTCCAAGCCCTACATGCAATGTTACATATACAATATTTACATTCATTTTTTCTATTTCTTTTAATATTTTATCAGTAAAATGCAAACCTGCTGTAGGTGCTGCTGCAGAACCTGGAATCTTACTGTATACTGTTTGATATCTATCTTTATCTTCTAATTTTTCAGTTATATATGGTGGAAGTGGCATAGTACCAAGTTTATCTAGTATTTCATTAAATATTCCGTCATATTTAAACTTTATTATTCTTTGCCCATCATCAAGTATGTCTATAACTTCTGCTATTAACATATCTTCTTTAAATATTATTTTTTCACCAATTTTAGCTTTTTTCCCTGGTTTTACTAAAGTTTCCCACTTATCGCCTTCTATTTGTTTTAATAAAAGTACTTCTATTGACTCTTCCTTATCTTTTCTATGTCCAAAAAGTCTAGCTGGTATAACTTTTGTATTATTTAAAACTAATGTATCACCTTCATGCAAATATTTAGTAATATCTTCAAATATTTCATGCTTTATTTCTCCAGTTTCTTTATTCAATATCATCATTCTTGATTTCTGTCTATTTTTTAATGGTGTTTGTGCTATAAGTTCATGAGGCAAGTCATAATTAAAATCACTTGTTTTCATATTAATTACCATTCCCTTCCAATTTTTTTGTGTATTAATTTTTCAATTATTATATTATAGCACTATATATTACAAATAACAAGTAATTAAAAAATTAATATTAATAAAAAATTCAAGAATTGTTACAGTTCAGTAAGAAATTAAAAATAATTCTAAAAAGCTGTAATATTTATGTAACGAAAATTTAATGTAAA
>CANQUF010000007.1 GCA_947626975.1 uncultured Clostridia bacterium | reverse complement strand
ATATATAAAGAATATAGAGAGAAAAACTGGCATAGTGAGTATTTACATTCACATATGTTATTAGAAGCTGTAATAGGCATGTTTATAACAAATACAGGTAAAAAAATAAATGCAGATATAAATGGAAGTTTAAATATATTAAGAAAATATATAAAAGAGACTATTCCAAACCAAGAAGAACTTGCGATGGATAAAGGGCGAGAACAACGTCCTATAAAGAAAAGAGTTGCCTAATATTTAGGTGGAGACTTGAGAGACAACATCTTTATATGTATATGTAAGATATACATGAAAAAAATCACATTTCAAATATTTTAAATGTGAGAGTGACGAAGGTCACTTTTGTTCTAGTAGCAATAATATTAGAAATTAATTATAAACTATGTAAAAATTGTATTGAAAAAATAGGTATATTATAATATAATTATATAAAATTGTAGATATAAAAGGAGAAAAAATTGAATAATAAAATTGTAAATGTTATTGGAGCAGGACTTGCAGGTTGTGAGTGTGCATATATTTTGGCTAAAAACAATATAAAAGTTAAGTTATATGAAATGAAACCATATAAAAAATCAGACGCTCATAAAAGTGATAATTTTGCAGAATTAGTTTGTAGTAATTCTCTTAAATCTGAATTATTAACAAATGCATGTGGTTTACTAAAAGAAGAAATGAAAACTTTAGATAGTTTATTTATGATGGCTGCAACTAAAACAAAAATTCCAGCAGGTCAAGCTTTAGCTGTAGATAGAGATGAATTTTCAGCATATATAACAAAAGAAATAAAAAATAATCCAAATATTGAAGTAATTACTAAAGAAATAGAAGATGTTTCAAAGTTAGAGGGGATAACTGTAATAGCAACAGGACCTCTTACTAGTAGTGCATTACTTAATAATATAAAAGAAATGTTAAATGAAAATGAACTTTATTTTTATGATGCTGCAGCACCTATTGTTGAAGCTGACAGTATAGATATGGAAATTGCATATAAGATGAATAGATATGGAGTAAATGATGATGGGGATTATATAAATCTACCAATGAATAAAGAACAATATGAGAACTTTTATAACGAGTTGATTAATGCTCAAGTTGCCAATAGACATGAATTTGATAAGTTAGTATTATTTGAAGGATGTATGCCTATTGAAGAAATGGCAAAAAGAGGTAGTAAAACTTTACTTTTTGGCCCACTAAAGCCAGTAGGTCTTGATAATCCAAGGACATCAGAAAAAAATTATGCAGTTGTACAATTAAGAAGTGAAAATAAAGAAAATACGTTATATAATTTAGTAGGTTTTCAAACTAGTCTTAAATTTCCAGAGCAAAAAAGAATATTTAGTATGATACCAGGATTACAAAATGCAGTATTTGCAAGATATGGAGTAATGCATAAAAATTCATATATAAATGGTGGTAAAATATTAGATAATAATTTCTGTATGAAAAAAAATAATAATATATATTTTGCAGGTCAAATATCTGGAGTTGAAGGATACGTAGAATCTGCTGCATCTGGACTTATTGTTGGACTTAGCATAATTCAAAGATTAAAAAACAAAAGAATTGTATTTCCTGATACAACAATGCTTGGAAGTTTGGCTAAATATGTTTCAACGGAAAATTCTAATTATCAGCCAATGAATGCTAACTTTGGTATATTAAAGCCACTTGATATAAAAATAAGGGATAAAAAAGAAAAGTATAGAAGATTATCTGATATAGCAATGCGTGATATTAATAATCTAAAATTAGAACTTAGTAGGTGATTTTTTAAGTAATATGGATAGTAATATATATTTATTTTATGGTGACGAAAAATATGATTTAAACAAAGAAGTTCAAAAAATAAAAGATAAATTTAATAAATTAGAAATAGGAATAAATTTTTTTATAATCAATAATGAAAATATTGATAAGTTAAACGATATAATAGAGGGAACTACTTTCTTTGGAGATGAAAAATTAATAATTATAAAAGATACAAATCTAAAGTTTGATGTTATTATATTAAAAGATTTAGATAAAAATATAATAATATTAATTATTGAAGATAGTATTGATAAGAGATTATCAGCATATAAAGTGTTATCTAAAATTTCAAATTGTAAGGAATTTAAAAAGCTAGATGAAAAATCTATGTCTTTATATATTTGTAAATTATTTAATAAATATAATATAAAGTGTAGTAATGAAATAGCAAACTATATGGTAGAAAAATGCGGAGTTGATAAAACAAATAACATTAATGAAATAATGAAAGTAGTAATATATTTAGGGCAAGATGGAGTAGTTACAAAAGAGATTATAGATAAAATATGCACAAAAACTTTAGATGCTAAAATATTTGATGTGCTAGATATGATAATAAAAAAAGATAAAATTAATGGATTAAATATGTTAGATGAAATTCTAAAACAAAAAGAATCGATTGTTAAAATATATATTATGTTATATAAACAAATTAAGCAAATATATATGATAAAATTACTTAAAGAAAAAAAATGTACTAACATTGATAAAAAACTTAATATACATCCATATGTATATAAAAAGTTAGAAAGTATGTGTAATATATATAATATAAATAACCTTAAAAATATTATTTATTTATTTGATGAATATGATGAGAAGACAAAAATTGGTGAAATGGATTTTGAAATTGGATTAAAAAAAATAATATGTGCTATGTAATTTGCTGGCTAAAATAAATTCATAGAATTTATAAATAAAATTATTATAATAGGTGAATGTAATAGAAAATTTACTTTGGATGAATTTCTAAAGGAAATATCAAAAAAATTAAGTATTATAGAGTAGAATTGTCTAGAATGTGGAACACAACATGATAGGGATATTAGAATAGTATGTCATTATGGTACGTGGTCTAAGGCAAAATATAATGTTTGCAAAGTATTTGAAAAATTAAGAAAGAAAACTTACTTAAATGATATTGGAAATATTACAAGAGCAAATTGCTTAGTTACTACTGGAGATTATATTTTGACAATCTTTACAGGAACAAAACATAAGCATTGTGATATTGTTGCTGTTAAAGTGATAGTTGAGGAAACAGGAGGAAAAGTTACTGATTTATTTGGAAATGAACAAAGATATGATGAAAGTATAAAAGGTGATGTAATCAGTAATTTAAAATTACATGATGAAGTTGTAGAAACAATAAAAAAATATATAATAGAAGAGTAATATTAAATAGATATATAAATGTTTTATATATTACAATTATTTGGAATAATCTCATTATTATTTCTTATAATTAGCTTTCAAAAAATAAAAAAGACTTTATTACAAAATAATTCCATTATTTAGAATTGGAATCATTAATTATATTAATAGCTAAAAATGTAAAAAAATGAAAATAAATATCGAAAGATTACATAACACTTGACATCTTGCTATGAATTTGGTACAATCTATATACAATAGTGTTTATTGTATTAAATGAATTATTTAATACGGATACTAAAAAAAATAAAGGGAGTGTTTATTATGACACAGAGGATGTTGGTAAAAGTTACAAAGGATAGTAGTGGGAAGTATATTCCTGAGTGCCTGAAGGTGTTTTTTGATATTTTTAACCAATCTGAAATTAATTCAATGGTAAAAAATATTGATGGCATTGAAGTAATCGAATGCAAAGGCAATTTCGATGAACATGGTTCATTAATTAGAATAAATCCTTGGTAAAAAAATGTGACTGTACCTTTAAGTTCAAGAAAAATAGTCAACCAAAAATAGGTTGATTCAAAGAGGGGTTCTAGAAATTTAGTTTTCTAGAATCCCTCTTGATTGGTTCATTGGAGAATAAGAATTGTAACTAAGTTTTAAAAAGAATATATCCTTGTATTGATTTTTAAAAAATTAATGAAATAATAGAACAAATACATTATATACCTAATATAAGGAAAGAGATTTATAAAACTATATTAGGAAATAGATATAATAAAATATTTACATTAACTTATGATGAGATTTTATTTAACTAAAAAAGTAATAATAGGACAATAGAACAAGAACAAGATGATTGTAATATATGGATGATGAATAAAAATATGCTATTTTTAATCTAGTTTTATCTTGTAAAAATGTAATGCTTTTTATTGTAATAAATTTATAAGTTGTTAAGTGTAACGACTAATTTGTAAAAGCAATATTAAATTATAAAAAAAACTTGCATAGGTGAATTTTTTGTGCTATAATGAGTATAATAATAGAAACACTTATAGTGTTTTGAAAAAAGCGGTGTTTCCCACCAATTAAAAAGAGGAAATGAAAAAAGCGGTGTTTCCCACCAATTATAAAGAGGAAATGAAAAAAGAATAAAGAGGGTTTCCTATTTTGGATTCCCTCTTTTGTATAAGGTGATTTTTAAATGAAAAATAAATATAGCTTGGTAACAGTGAAAAGTAGATATTGCGACTTTTTGAGACGATATGATAATAGAGTTAGTTATAATTCAAATAATAAGGAAATAAGACCATTTGTAGGTGTATTATTTGAAATTAATAATGTCAGATATTTTGCCCCTCTTTCTTCGCCAAAACCAAAACATTTAAAGATGAAAAATACAATAGATTTTTATAAAATAGATAGTGGAAAACTTGGAGCAATAAACTTCAATAATATGATCCCTATTCCAGATACAGAGTTTACTTTTATTGATACGACAAAGCCTTGTTTAACAAGTACAGAATTGAAATATCAGACTCTTTTAAAAAATCAAATATATTGGCTAAATCGTGATGGAATTTCATTAAATAGTAGAGCTGAACAATTGTATAATGATAGAAAAATAATAAATTAAAATCTCATATAGCTGATAGATGTTGTGATTTTATATTATTGGAAGAAAAATGTGTAGAATATATTCGAGTACAAGAAGCATTACAAAATTTACAGCATATTGACGCCGAAGAAGACTTATTTTACATATACGACAATTTAGACGATAAAGATCAGTTTGAAAATGTTATATTATATTTAGATAATATAGATTTAAAGCCCAATATTCAAGATATGAGTAAAGAAGAAATAAATGCTATTGTACGGAAATTTATAATTATCACTTACAATAAAAATAAAAATATATCTTCTTTTGTTAATAATGATAAAGAAGATAGTAATGAAATAATATATGTGATGATAAATAAAAATATGACTAGTTTGTAAAAAATGGCATAAAATATAAATATACCAATTGACTTTATAGAGTAAAAGTGGTATACTATTAATAGCAAAGAAAAAAGCTATTTAAAAACAGTTTTATTGTATCCATAAAAAAACAGTATAAAACTAGGTTAAAATGAACCTTTAGATTTATTCTATAAATGAGTTTAATAAACATTAGGTTAGAACGAGCCTTTAGATTTATTCTATAAACGAGTTTATTAAAAACTAAGAGGGTGTCTAGAAAATTTATGTTTCTAGACACCCTCTTCATAACTTACGAATTTTTTTGCAATATTTTTGTTACAGATATTTTTTTTATGATAAAATTATGCTATACAAGGTAGGTGATAAACTGTGACTGAAAAAGGATATATGTCAGATGTATATAAACAATTAGAAGAAGTTATGAATAAATGTAACAGTTTGTCACAACAAATAAAAACTGTAAGAAGAAATGTTACGTTAGAATTAAATATGCGTTTTGATATTGAAAGAACTAATTACGAGAATAGAATAAAAGATTTTAAAAATGAGGTTGATAGACTTAAATCACAACTTAACCAAAATAGTGATAATTCTTCTAAGCCACTCTGTTCTGACATAAAGAAGAAGGTTCATAATAACAGAGAGATACATTCTTATTTTTTTGATTTTTTTATACCATAAAAAATTATATTAATATTAAAGCCATTATTATATACTTTTTTGTATATTTTTAATATTTTTAAACATATTATATATTATGTTATTTTTTATGCTAAAAGCTTGCATAAAAAATGAACAGATGATATAATATAAATAATATTAGGAGGAGTTTGTTATGATAACAAGTTTTAAATTTGATAATTGTTTTGCTTTTAATAAACAAGTAGAGATGGTTTTAAGAGCAGATATGAGAACAAAAAAATTTTCTTCAAATATTTCAAAAATAAATGAAAATCTTAATGTCTTAAAATGTGTCGCAATATACGGACCTAATAATACTGGAAAAACAAGTTTTATAAATTGTGTAAGAGCAATAAAAAGAACTTTAGAAAATAAAGAAATAAGGCTAAATTCTAATATATTTACCAATAATTCAATTTGTTATGAGTATATATCTTTTATTTATGATGATAAAGAATATTATTACGAATATAAATTTGATTGTAAAACTCGCTCATATGTATATGAAAAAATGGCTGAAATAACAAGAGATCAGCATAAAAACGAAAGTGAAAATGTAATTTTTATAAAAGATACAATAAATGAAAATTATGAATGTCCTTCAGATTTAAATTTACAAAATATTTTAAACATAGCTTCTACAAATAATATTCTTATATATACAGTACAAATTGAAAAATTTAAAATTTTACAAAAAATAAAAGAAATATTAACTAATGTTGCTAATAATATAGAAATTGTTGATATGAATAGAATTCCTAATTCAAAGACTATAGAAATGCTAAAAAATAAAACTGAAGTAACTAAAAAAATAGTTGATTTCATTAAAAATGCAGATGTATATTTAGATGATTATAGATATGAAGAAAATATACAATTTGAGATAAATGGAAAAGAAGCTGATGAAAAGATTTTAAAAAATCAAAATTTTATGGATCAAATAAAATTAGTTTCAGTTTATAAAGGAAGCTCTGTTCCTAGTATTCTTTTTGATTCATTAGGAACAAGAAAAATAGCAGCACTTGCAAGTTATGTAATAACAGCTATTGAAGATGGAAAAACTTTGATTGTTGACGAATTAGATAGTAGTCTACATTTTAAAATTACAAGAGCAATAATAAGCATGTTTAACAACGAAATAAATAAAAATGCTCAGTTAATTGCTACATTACATGATATTAGTTTATTAGACTGTAAAAAAATGTTTAGAAAAGAACAAATTTGGTTTACAGATAAGAATAATAATGGTACAGAACTATATTCATTAAAGGAATTTAGTTATGATCAAACAGGTATTAGAGATACTACAGATATACAAGACAAATATAGTAAGGGGGTATTTGGTGCTATACCTGATCCAGATTTAATTTCTACACTATTGGAGGTGGATATGGATGAGGATGCATAGTGGCAAGAAAGTTTGTATTATCTGTGAAGGATATGAGGAATTAGATTATATTGAAGCATTAAAAAATAAAGCTGTTTTTTCAAATAAATATGATTTTATAACAGTAAATAGTAAGTCAATAAATACCATTATTGCAAGATATCAAGAAAAATTCCAATCAGATTCATATTCATTAGTATTAATATTTTGTGATACAGATAAAGGACCATCTGAAAAGTATAGGGAAATAAAACAAAAGATAAATGAATTTCATGAAGCAGATGTTGCAGATGACATTATTATATTTGGTAATCCATGTACAATGCAAATTATACTTTCTCATTTTAGTGAAATAAAATTAACTAGTCAAAGCAAATCTGTAAATGCTAAATATATTGAAAAGCTAACAGGAATACAAAATTATAAAGCTACAGCTGAACAAAGAAAAAAACTATTTAGCAAAATTAAAAGAGATAATTATAATGTTATGAAAGAAAATGTTAAAAAATTGTCTACAAATGATGAAAAGTTATCTAGTACTAACATTCTAAAATTTATTGAAAAATTTGAAAGTGATGATGATAGTTGGATAAATGAAATAAATGAAAAATTGTAAATGAAATAATAATTGAGGTAAAAATGCCTAAAGTTAATGTATCACAATTTAAAAGTAAAATGCTTAGCATACAGAATAAATATAATAGACAAATTAGGAATAATCAATCAAGAATAAAATCAGAGTTAGCAAAATTACAAAAAAATTTCAATATAAGAGTAAAGGCAACTTATGAAGTTTAGGTTAATACAGTAAATCAAAGTTATAATAAATTAAATCAAAGATTTGATATTGAAAATGAAGCCAAATATGGAAATTTATTAAAAAATATAGAAGAAGAAAATGCAAATAATCTAGAAGTTGCGAATAAGGTATTAGATAATGATGAAACAGACAATACAGAATATTCATTAAATACTAAAAATCCTGATGCTACCAGACGTTTTTTTGCACAAGCACAAGGAAAATATTTATTCAAATTATGATTTAAAGTTAAAAGAAGATGATGTATTAAAAAATATTTCTAGATTGTGAAAAAACTAATAGTGGAACAGTTTCTAGAAGAAATAAAGTCAAATATTTACTATATAAAAAAGAGGTAAATGATTTTGAAATAGAAAATTTTATATGATAGAGCCCAACTTAAAAATCACAAAAGAAGAATAGTAATATATAAAATTTAGCAAATATAAAAAGAAAGCACTAGCGATAAATACTAGTGCTTTAGCTAAATCCACGGTACCAAGTGGTACTTTAGAAATGTGGTATGAAAAACAGAAACTTCGAGGATATAAAACAAAGTTTATCTTACTAAGTTATATTATTCTTAATCTTTTTTCATATGTATTTAAAATTATTCTTTTAGAAGATATATAGAAGTGTAGTTATTATCATATACTTTAACATAATCTGGATTTGAAGAAATATTTTTAGCAAGAGGAATGGTGTTATCTAAAAGTAAATAATCTATATTATATTTTTTTAATATTTCATCATAATTTTCAGTACAATTACATGCATTTATAAAATCAATAGCTATATTTGTATTAGAATATTCCTTTGTATATAAATCAGCTCTTGAATCCATAAAAACTTTAATATCATTATACATAAGAAGGCTACCATATTCATAACTATTAAAAATTCTCTTCTCTTTAGGTATATTTTCTTTTATATAATTTATAGCTTCTATTGGATAATCTTTCTCGGGGAAAAATTTATATGATTTTGCAAGTGCTACATATATTCCATATGACAATATTACTATGAAGAACATAATATATGTAGTGTATTTTAATACTTTTTTTCCTTTTTCTATAACACCAAAATATAATTTATCTCTTATCTTAAATACCATATCTTCTATATATGGTAACTGAGCAGGTATAGCACAGATTATAAATAAGGATAAATGTCTAGTAGTTATTAATGTCATAAATGCTGTCCCTATAAATAATAAAAAGTGATGAATTTTTATTTTTTTCTTAGTACATATAAATGAAATAAATATTATGAATAATGCAATAAATAATATATTTCCATTATATGATAACAGTGTAGTTTGTTGAAATTCTGCTATATAAGTGTTTATAAATGTATTATTTAATGTTTTGAAAGCATAGCTTAAACATTTTACTCCAAATGGATTGATAAATAATAGTGGAATTGATAATGTAAAAGGTATAAGTAAATATTTTAAATTCTTTACATATTTTCTTTCATTTTCAAATTTTGATAATTTAATAGGGATGTAATTTATTAAATAAACACCAATTAATATATAATAAAAATATATTACTCCTGCATGAAAGTTAATTATTAAAAAAGGAATTATAGTAAGTATAATAAGATTTATTATTTTTTTCTTTTTTAAAAAATTTTCAATTAAAATTAATTCTAAAGCAAATAATATATAACTATACATTTGAGCTCTTATAGATATAAAACCATTTAACATAGCAAGTTCTATAAAAACAAAAGCATATGCGATTTTTTTGCATTTAACAAATTTTTTATTTAATGTATATAGTAAATATCCTAATAATATTGTAAGAAGAATTTCAAGTATATATAGTCCGGTAAAGTCATAATATAAATGTACAAAGTATGTAATAATATTTACCATAAAATGGTGTGAAATATATTCTAAATTTTCATGTATTGAAAAATTATCTACTGTTGAAATTCCTTCAGTAACATATTTTTTTCCAAGTACTATATCAAATAAAGTGTCATTTTGAAATGAAACATATGATATTGATACTATATAAACAAGTAAAATTAATATAAAAAATGAATTTAAAAAAATTTTTTTAAAATTATGTCTTTTTTCCATAAAAACCCCCGATTTATATCTAATATTATATATTCATAAATATTAAAAGTCAATTATATGTTATTAAAATATATACGTAAAAATAACTTTAGTATAAATTTTAAATAATGTAAAATAATAATTATATAGTGATATTATATAATTAAAATAATAGAATAAATTATAAATAAAAATAAACATGTAAATGACATAATATATTACATAATAAGTAAAAATTAGTAAAAAATAGCATAAAAATGTAAAAAAATATCATAAACATATTGATTTTTTGTAAAATATTGATATAATTTAATTATACGTATTAGTATTAAGGAGGAAAATTATGAAAAAATCTAAAAAGATATTTTTAAGAGTAGTACCTATATTAGTATTAGCTCTAGTATTACTTACAACTAACGTATTTGCTGCTAATGCTGGACTTGGTAATTTTGAGGCTAACATGACTGTAAATGCTGATACAAGTGGAAATACTATTAAATCAATTAACAAAGTTTGGGGAATGATCTTAACAATACTTCAAGTAGCAGCAATAGCAGCAGTAGTATTTGCAGGTGTAAGATATATGTTCGCATCTGCTGATCAAAAGGCTGATATAAAAAAATCAATGTTAACACTTGCTGTAGGTGCAATTCTTGTATTTGGTGCTTCAACAGTTATTGGTATATTGACTGGAGTATTGAAAGACGTATATGTATCAGAATAGTAAAATTTAATTATAAAAGTTCATTATTTTATTTTAAAATATGGACTTTTTTTTTAACATTTGTTATAATATAAATATATTAAGCAAGTTTTCGAGAGGAGGTAATCTAAGTTTTATCTTAGATATTAATATATGAAAAAAATATTTATTACTATTTTTATATTGATTTTTTCATTTTTCTTAATAAGCGCTAACAATGTATATTGTGAAGATAATACTACTAATAATTTACAATCTATAATTGATGACTCAAAAATTGGAGGTGGATTTAATTCAAACGATATACAATACAATAATAATGTAAACAATTCTTTAAAAGATCCAATTAGTAGAGTTTGGGGTATAGTTCTTACAGCATTGCAAGTAGCAGCAATAGCAGGAGTTATATATGCAGGGGTAAGATATATGTATTCTTCATCTGATCAAAGAGCTGATTTAAAAAAATCAATGATAAGTCTAATTATAGGTATGGTAATTGTATTTACTGGTTCAACAGTGGTTCAAATTGTGATAAATTTATTTAATGATGTTACTTAATATATAGTAATGAATAAATTAGTACAAAAAACTTTTTGTGAATAATGTTCATAAAAAGTTTTTATTTTACTTATATGTAATTTATGTTACAAAAATGTTAAAAAAATAAAAAAAATTTTTTTTTACATATAAATTATAGATTTTTTTTATTATCACTGATATAATTATTTAGTAAAATTGGAGGTTTTCTAATGAAGAAAAAAATTTATAAATATATTCCAGTTATAATGTTAGTATTAGTAGTCTTTTTAATTTACATGAATAATACTTATGCAGCAGTAGATTGGTGGGGAAAAGCTGGAAGCTGGTATAGTAATGCAGCTTCAAATGGAAGTAAAGTTGCTGGAATAGATGATATACTAACAGAATTTGAAAATTTAATTAATATTGTAGGAACAACTGTAATAGCAATAGCTACAGTATTTTTAGGAATAAAGTATATGTTTGCAAGTGTTGACGGAAAAGCTGAAGTTAAAGAAAATCTTATAACTTTACTTGTGGCATGTGTATTTTTCTTTGGTTGGAATGCAATAGCAAATACATTAATATCTGGTAATAATCTTATTTTAGTAAATAATTCTTCATATAAATCAACATTAGGAAATATTACAGGAGTAGTAATGCTTGTTGCAAATGTTTTAATGATAGTTGCAGTAATATATGTAGGAATAAGATATATATTTGCAGGTGCTTCAGGAAAATCTGACTTAAAAGGAAAATCAGGACAGTTTATAATTGGTATAATATTATCATTTTGTGTGGTTAGTGTATTGACATATATTTCTAATCTTGTAAATGAGATATTTTAAAATAATATATAAAAGGAGGGTAATTTGATATATGGGAAAGTCTTACTATGTTCCACGTAGTGTAAAGGGTGAATCTAGAATATTATATATTTTCTCGATTAAATCTTTTGTTACTACTGCTGCGTTTGCATTAATTGGTGGACTTATATGGTATTTAGGTGGAAAAATTGGTATGAGTATATTTTGGGGGCTAGGTATAACTGTTTTCTTTGGTGCAATAGGATATATAATAGGTGCGGCAAAAATTCCAGATTCAAAATATGTTGGAGTATTTAGAAAAGCAGGTGGAGAATATTTAAGTGATATTATAATTAGATTTATTACTTTTAAAAATAAAAAGAAAATATATTTATATAATTATAACAGATATAATTATAATAGTAACAAAGGAGGAAATACGAAATGAATTCAGGAATGATGTTACCAATTATTTTGATTATTATTTTGGGAATATTTGCAATTATATTTTTAGTAATTACTAAAAAGCAAGCACAAAATGGAAGTATAAATAAGTCTGAGAATAATAGTAAGAGTCACAATAACAGTAATAATGGTAATAAAAATGAAATAAGAAAAGAAGATATCTTTAAATTTATGGAATTTGATAGAATCATGGATAATATGATTGTTCAAAATAATGGTACAAAGTTTACTATGGCTATTAAATGTAAAGGTATAAATTATGATCTTATGTCTGATGTTGAACAAATAGCAGTTGAAGAAGGATTTATAACTTTTTTAAATACATTAAGATTTCCTATACAGCTCTATGTACAAGCTCAAAATATTGACTTAAAATCTGCTATTAATACATATAAGCAAAATATAACTGATGTAAGAAAAGAATATGAAACTATAAATGATGAATATTCAAAAATAGTAGAAGCATTTGATTCTACTAAAGAGGATATAGATAGAATAGAAAGAGAAAAAACTAAGGTTCAAAATGTTTATGAATATGCTTCAGATATTATTCAGTATGTTGAAAGATTAAGTTTAAATAAAAGTTTGTTACAAAGAAATTTTTATGTTTTAGTTTCATACCATACATCTGAAATAACATCAGTTAATAATTTTAATAAAGAAGAAATTATTAATATTTCATATAATGAGTTACTTACAAGAGCTCAAACAATTATAAGTGGTCTTGCATCATGCTCAGTTTCAGGAAATGTTTTGGATTCAAATGAACTTGCTGATTTAATATATACAGCATATAATAGGGATGATAAAGGATTACTTAGTGTAAAAGATGCTTTAGATGCAGGATTTTATAGATTATATTCTACTTCTGAAGATGTGTTTAATAAAAAGCAAGAAATGATTGAAGAAGAAATAAGAAATGAGGCTAAAATTAAAGCTATAGAATCAATACAACAAGCAATTAAAGATGGAACATATATTTCTCCAGAGGCTGAAAAACTAGATACTGTAGAACAAATTCATAAGCAAGCTTATGAGTATGTAGAACAACAACCATTAGAAGATGACTTAAAAGAAAAAGCTAGACAAATATTAGTTGATGAATATAAAACAGAAAAAAAAGGAATATTGGATACAATTGCACGTGATAATCAAGATATTTTAAATGTTGATACATCGAGTTTACATACAAAATCTTCAAATGTAGCACAAAGCCCAGCAAGTGTTATGGATAATAATAAAACTAATACAGTTAATAGTAATTCATCTAGTAATAATATAAATACTAATAACACGCAAACTAATAACATGCAAACTAATAATACACAAAATAGTAATACAACAGTAAATTCTATAAACAATAATGTAGCTAATAGTAATGTTAATAATGTTAATAACTCTAATAAAAATATAGTTAATACTGTAAATAACAATTCATTTAATAATAATATGCAAACTAATAACACGCAAACTAATAATACACAAAATAGTAATACAACAGTAAATTCTATAAACAGTAATGTAGCTAATAGTAATATTAATAATGTTAGTAATACCAATAATATATATAGACCTAATTTTGAAACTACTAATAATCAACAATCAGTAAGTAATATACCAAATCAAGTATCAACGCCTTCAAAAAATATTAACAATATTGAAAATAAAAAGGTTGAGGTTGCTAGACCTATAAGTACAGCTCAAAATAATAATGCAAAAGAATCAGAAGAAAAATATGAAAATAATATTATTACAAAAAAAGAAGATACAAATATAAATGATGATATAAATAATAAATCAATTTCAAATGAAAAAGATACACGAAAAGATCAATCAGTGCAAAATTTTAATTCAAATTTAGAATATAATAATATGAATTTTGTAGATAATGATAGATTAGGTAGTTTTGAAAATACTACCAATGGTTCTAATGATAATTTTGATGATGATGATGATCTTATCATGTAATTAGGAGGAACATATATGGGATTTAAAGAAAAGAAGGAGAAAAAAGAAAATAAAAATAATCAAACTCAAAATCAACAGGATGAGATTTTAGTTGCAAATAATAGCGAAGAATATAATTCTTTGGAGATAAATAAGTCAAACTTGAAAGATTTGTTAGCACCCTCAGGAATAGATGCATCGCATTATGATTACTTAGAAATATTTTCTAAAGTTTCAAGATTTGCAAGGACTTTTTATCTTACTACTATTCCAAGACAGGCAACATTTCCATATTTCTTATCTGGAATATATGAATTTGGTGATGTAAATACATCAGTATATATCACTCCTATATCAGAGACGGTATCACAAAATCAATTAAATAAACAGATAGTAGAACTTCAATCAGAAAGGTATGTAGCTCATGATAGAGGAGATATAAACAGAGAATCAGTTCTTACAACAAAACAAGCAGAAGCAGAAAGTCTTAGAGATCAAATAGCTGCAGGATATAACAAATTATTTGATGCAACTGTAATTTGTACATTATTTGCATATACAAAAGATGAACTTGATAAAGCATCAGAATTACTTGCAATGGAAGCATCTAAAAATCAATTAGGTCTTAAAACAGCATGGGCTTTGCAGGAAGAAGCGTTTAAATCAAATTTACCACTTAATACAAATAAGATAACAAGAAAACACGCTTTTGATAGGGGATCTATGGCAACAGTATTTCCTTTTGTAAATGCTGATGCTGGACATACTACAGGAATTCCTATAGGAATAAATAAACAAACAGGATTACCAGTTATATTTGATAATTTTAGTGATAGTCTTACAAATTATAATATGATAATATTTGGAAAATCAGGTGCTGGTAAATCTGTTACAATAAAAACAATAATGGCTAGATCTGCAATACTTATGGGGGTTGAAAATCTTGTACTTGATGCTGAAGGTGAGTATGTTGTAGTAGCTGAAGCACTAAGAGGAATTAATGTAAATATAAGTCCAAAATCTGATACAATAATAAACATATTTGATATAGAAACTGAGCTTATAAAAGACGAAATAACTGGAAAAGAAAGATATATTCTTAATGTTGAAAATAAAGTAGAAGACGTAACTCAGTCATTACTTACAATGGCAAGAGGTGCTACTAAATCAGAAGAGGTAAACGAGCTTACAAAACAAATTATTGCAGAAATTGCTCATGAAGAATATGAGGCTTACGGTATAACAAGTGATCCCAATTCACTTTATGAATCAACAGTAGGTGGACTTTTAGAAGAAGACGAAAATGGTAATGTAAAAAGTAGAAAAAAGAAAATGCCAACTATTGGTAGTTGGTATGAAAGATTATTAAAAAAAGCAAAGGAAAATACAAATGAGACATATAAGTACCATTATGACTATTTAGTAAAAGTTATGAAACAATATGTAAGAAGTTTAAATGGACAGATGGCATATTTTGATGGTCAATCTACATTTGAATTGCAAGATGGTTCTAAATTTATTAATATAAATATATCTCAATTAGAAGAAAAGTTTGCAAGACCACTTGCACAACAAGTACTTCTATCTTGGATATGGGAAAAATATGTTAAAAAGAACAGTGAAGATAAATCAAAGGCTAGAAATAAAAGAGTACTTGTAGATGAAGCTTGGATGTTACTTGCATATCCTGAAGCAGTTGATTTCTTAAATACAATGGCTAGACGTGCAAGAAAAAGAAACGTTTCACTTACAGTTGTATCTCAAAAATTCCAAGATTTTTATGAAAATAAATCATGTCAAGCAGTTTTAACATCTGCTGAAACAAAATTATTTTTAGCACAAGACAAATCAGAAATTCAATATCTACAGGAAGTATTTAAATTAAGTGATGGAGAATCAGATTTCCTTATTACATGTACAAGAGGAGAAGGCCTTATAAAAATAGGATATTCTTCGGCTGTAATTGCAATAAGACCTACTCAACGTGAATTTGAATTTGTTGAGACTAATCTAAATAAACTTGTGGAGATGAGAAAAAATAATAATAAATTTTAGGTGATATAATGGAGAAAATAATACAAAAAAAGAAAAAGATATTTGCTTACATATTTTTATTTATAATTTTATTTTCATTTTTAGGAAACACTTGTAAGGCAGAAATAAATACAGATTATGGTGATAGCTCAACTGTAACAGATATAGATTTAGAAAAATCAATGAAAGGATCTGCACTTTTAGATGCTATAGCTCAACTTTTATATGCACTAGCCTCATGGATAGAACATGCAGTAGGCGTTGGTTTTGCACAACTTACAGGAAGTAATGAATTTCCTTGGGCAGACAGAATAATATTTAATACGGTAAGAATGCTTGATATAAATTTTATTAATCCATCACAAGGCTCAATGTTTAACTCTAATGGAAGTGATACAATATTAGCTAAAATAGTAAAAAATGTATATTATACGGTATTATCACTTGCAGTAGGATTTTTAGGAGTAGCTGTAGGAATTATGGCAGTACGTCTTGCAATATCTACAATTGCTTCAGAAAAAGCAAGATACAAAGAAGCAATTATGAATTGGTTACTTGGAATTGTAATGTTATTTACTATGCACTTTATCTTATCTTTTGTATTTTATACTAATGAACAAATGGTAAAAATAGCAAGTAATATACTTACAAATGCAATTGAAAATGCTGGTATAGAATTTAATTTTAAAACGCTTGCTGATTCAGTAGTTTCTCCTGAAGATAGATTTAAGAATTATTGTGATTCTAATGGTTTAGGGGACACTTATAATGGCTTAGATGATGTAACAAGAAGGAGGATTGCTGGTTATCTAATTTCTGATAGTGAGTACGTAAGCAAAAGGTTGCCCGATTCTTTGGATCCAGGTGATGGTCAAAATTTATCGGTTAGTTTGAATATTATTTCGGATACTATTAATAACTGGACATGGGCTACTAATTATAGTAATGGAGCTCTAATTTCAAATAAAGCACATTCTTTAACTGAAGATTCAGATTGGGCACAAGTTGTATATAATGCAGAGAAAGAAGGAAAACTTAAACTATCTAACTTAGAAGAGTTTAAATCAACTTTACCTAATTTATCAATTAATCCTGAGGATCATAGAAATTTCGAATATAAAAAAGAAGAATTTTGGGGGCTTTTTGAGACTGAAGAAACCTCTTTTAGTGGATATTTCCCCGATTATGCAATAGGAATGTCTTTGGCACAAGTTGTTAAAAACAATTTTGATGCAATTCAAAATCGTACATTTAATCAAGATGAATTAGAAAAACAGACTTTAAATTTAGCATATGAGTATACAAATATTTTATATAGAGTTGCAGCTATTGCCAATGGAGATGGTCTATCAGGTTCTGCTGTTAATCTAATATCAGGTATGGGTGAATATTTTAAAGCAACAGCTTTTGTATATACATCTGAAGAGGATGAATCTTCAGGTGAAACAAAAATTACTGGATGGCGAGCTAGTAAAATTACCTTAACTGGTGCTTTATTATATGCAATATTTATAATACAATCATTAATGTATTTTATACAATATATAAAAAGATTTTTCTACATTATAATATTGTCACTTATAGGGCCTGCAGTAGTAATATATGATTTTGTGACTAAGTCGTTAAAATAAAGGAGGTAGCAAAATGGGAAAACGGAGGAGTTTTTGGTACTTGGATAAAAGAGTTATGTGCTCTTGTATTTACACAAACAGTTCAAGCATTTTTACTTGCTATAATTATGTCTGTTGTAATTGCAACATATACTTCTAATAGTACAATGACACAGTTAACAAATGATGGAGTTTCTGCTACAGGTATAATAGCTATTGTTGCACTTACCTCTATATCTAAAATAGAATCGCTTGTAAAAAAGATATTTGGACTTAATTCTTCTATTGCAGATGATATAATGAAAAGACCACATGGACTTGGAGCATCTCTTATGGCACTTCAACTTGGAAAGAGAGTTTTTGATAACGGTAAAAAAGTTGCAGGAGGTATAGGTGACGCTATTAGTGCTGGAAGAGATAAGAAAAAGGCAAAACTTAGATATGCAAGAAGACAGAATTTACTAGATGGAAAGAATGATCCTTCTAGTAATACAGCAGGTGGAGGTACTGATCAAAATGGTGAAGGATTACCAGTTGGTGGTGGTTCTAGTCAAAATTCTAATCCTCAAACTTTATCTCAAGCAGAACGAGATTATCTTGATAAGGCAAAAGAAGCTAAGAAAAATGGAGATATGAACGCATATCATGAAAATATGAATAGAGCTGCTGCTGCAAGAAGAGCTGGAATGGAAATGTATTCAAATCAAAATTTAGGTAGTGGTTCAAATAATTCTAATTCTTCAGGAAAATCAAATAGTAAGTCATATGCTGAAAAGATGTTAGATTTACAAGAAAAATATGAAGATGAACTTGCTGCAGCTAAGAAAAGAAGAAGACAAGGTATTAAGAATATTGCTTCAGGTGCACTTGAAACTGGAGGTGCAATTGCAGGCTTTGGAATAGGTGGCGCGGTAGGTCTTGCTTATACTCTAGGTACAGGTGATACCCCATTACATGCAGTAAAATCTGCAGTAAGTGGAATGGGTATTGGTGATAGTGTTGGAGAAACTGTAACTAATATGGGTTCGTCTATTATTAATGCTGGTAAATATGTTAGTGGTGCAAGAGATCTTAATAATAAATATGATGCAGCATTATCAGAGGCTGAAAAGAACTTAAATATAGAAAGAAAGAATAGAAGCACTAAAAATGCAAGATTTAAAGTTATTCAAGCTGAAAGAAAAAGAATAACCGATGAGTATAAAAATATGGATGCTGGAAGTATTTAAAGTAGGAGGAAAAATAATTGAAAATATTTGATATTAAAGAAAATACAACTATATATCAAAAAATAGCTCTTGCAATTGTTGTATTAATTCTTCTTATAATTCTAACTTATGGAATAAAAAATATAAGGATAGAAAAATCTTGGGTAGACTATAAAAGTGCTACCCCTTCTACATTTATTAATGTGTCTTTTTCAGAAAGTGATAGAGAAAAATATTGGATTTTTAATGATATTATAATTAAATTTTTAAATTCATGTCAAACAGAAATTGAATTTGATACATCTAATTTAATAGAGTATAATTATACTGGTTATTCATTAAAAGAATATTATAATGTATTAGATGATACTTATAAAGATTATTTAAAAATGAAGGACTATCTTAAAATTTCAGAAGAAATGGTAAGAAAAGTATATGGTACAAATGAAAAAGGTGTTGTATTTAATAATGAAAATATTATAGATGAGATATATAAATTATATAACGAAGATAATAAATATATATGTAAGTTAAAAACAAAAACAGAAAATGAATATGCATATATAGGTATTACTTTAAATGAAGATAATAAAACTTTTAATATCTTTTATTTAAAATAACAGGAGGTAGTATATGAATGAGTTAGATAAAAAAAGTAAAAAATTATTATTAACTTTTATTATAATATATTCTGTTATTGTTATAGCTATATTAATATATATATGGATACCTAAAAAATCACAAAGTGGAAGTGATATAAATAAATACAGTAGTGTAGAGTATAAAAATAAAATGTCAAATTATTATTTTAATGACTTCATAAATTTAGTATCTAATAATGATAATAATTTTTACTCGAAGATAAACTCTAGCTATTTAGATAAAAATAATCTTACCGAATTTAATTATAAAGAGTTTTTAAAAAAAGAGCATATTATAGGAGATAAGATAAAATATTCTAATTACTCTATGTCAAGTCAGGGTAGTATTGATGTATATAGAATTGAATATACTGCAGATGGAGTTAAAAACTATCTAATTGTTTCTGAAACAAAGCCATATGAATATACTTTTTCTTTTGAAAAAAATAATGTAATTCCTAATTTTACTAATAATTCTGGCAACAAAACTTCAAATACTGAAGGGATAGATTTTAAGATAGTAGAATTAGAAAGAAAGATAGATAGTATAAAATATAGCGTAACTGTAACAAATGAAAATGAATTTGATGTAGAATTTAATTTTGATGATATAAACAATGTAGTATTAGTATTATCAGATGGAACGTTATATAGGATGGCTTCTTCTGTAATAACAATGGATGAGGATGGAATTTTATCTAAAGGTTCTAGTATGACAAAAGAAATTTTCTTTTCAATTTCAAGTGAACAACAGTCAAAAATATCTAAGATTAATTTTAAAAATATAAAATTTGGAGAGAATAAAAAAAATATTAGTATAAATATGTAATAATAAAGGGGGGACGTGTTTTGAGTGAACCAAATGAAGTACAAAAAAATTCAGTAAATGAACCAAGTAGTTATAGTGATACGGCTCCTACAGGCTCTCTTGGAAAAAGAGCAACGCGTGGCGCAATAAATGGAATAAAAAATGGAATTAGAAATATTGGAAAAATGATTCCAATGCATATAAAGTTACTAGTATTTGGCCCTGTATTACTTATAGTTTGTATATTTATATTATTAATGGCTATATTTAATTTTTCACTTAGTTCAGAAAAATCAGATACTGCAGTATCTGCTAGTACAATATATGTAGAATCTCAGAGCTTTAATAGTGGAAATAAAGCAAAAGAATATTTTAATAATAGTTCAAGTTTATTATTATTTAATTTAAAAGATATAAATGGTCTATATGATAGTACAATAAAATCAGCAAGAGATTCTACTAAAAATGATTTCTCATATGAATTAGGAAGTACAGCAGTATCTAACGAAGAAAGTAGAATTGTTGATATTAATGAGAAATTGCCTATATATAAACATATACTACTTACAGAAAAGTATAACTTTAATAATATAGTTTGGAAAGTATATGGACATTCATATAATGGTGAAGAGATAAAAGATATAAATACTGGTAATATAAAGATGAAAGAAGATAAAGATCTTGGAATTACTTACCCTGAAAAAGGAAATAACGAATCTGATTATAAATTGGACAAGTTTACAGATCTTGTATATCCATATTTGCAAACTTGGTATATTCCACTTGCGTTTTTATCAGCTTCTACAACCACTGGAACTGAAGATACAGCAAATAATCCACAATTTTCGTATAATATAATTAAAGAAGCATATAGTAAAATTGTTATAAATAGATATGAGATACAAAAGGAAACCGTTAAAACATATTACACTGAAATAGATAAAGTAACAAAACATAATAAAATTACTGTACAAGTAAATAAAAAAACTGTAACTACTAAAACTAAAGATGAGGATGGTAATACAGTTGGCAATGAAAGCTCTAGTGTAACATATTTAGTAGCACCTTTGGCTGTTGGAACTAATTACTCTCAAGATCTTACAAGTGCGCAAAGATTTAGCCAAGTAACTGATAATACAGAGCATCAAAATTCTAGATATGATGAGAATAAAAAAGAAGATCCAACAAAAGAAACTTTTGTAAATGACAGTAAAAGTACAACATCAAAGTATTATATTTCTGAAGCTAAAACTTTTGATTTAAAAGTTATTAATGAATTTAATTATACAAAATATAATGAACAAGATGTAGAAAATAGAGTTAATCCTAAGAGTCAGAAAATAGATGATGACTACACCTATACAGAACCTTCTGAAAATACTCAAAATAAAAGTATTATATCTATTGCACCTGATGCTATAAATGGTGAAGGAAATAGTAATATAAGCTCATTATTTAGCAGTAAAATTCCTAATAATAGATTTACTTTTACACAAAAAGAAGAACTTAACTCTGATAATAAATATGAAAATACATCTTCAACTACTGAAAATGCTGTAACTACAACAATAACGACTACTGTTGAACCATATGCAATATATGAAATAAATATTGATCCTTTTGTAGAATATGAAAATGGTGTTAAACATAATGTTACAAGACAATGGGAAGATGAATTATCACAAACAAAGAGTACTAATAGTGCATATACGATAGATGATTTAATTGAATTTAATCAATCTGATGATAGAGCAGAAAAAGTATCAGCACAGGATTTATGTGGTACAGCAGCAAGCATTAATGAAAATGGACTTAAAGGCCAAAGATTTGATTATACTAATGTAGATCAACTTCAAGTGGGGGATATCCTACATAGTACAGGACATGTTGTTATGTATATAGGTAATTATAACGGTACCCCAAGTATTATATCACAAGGTGGAAGTGGCGATCCATCCATATATCCTGCGGCTGAGTATGCTAGTTCTCATGGAATTTTTGAAGGTGCTAGATATATAAACAGTACTAGCATTTCAGGTAGTAATGGTGTATCATCATCATCTTCTTCTAGTACTACTGCTTGTAATACAGAAGATGGTCAATATTATAAATTATATGAAAAAAACAAAGAGTTAAATTTAATAGATTTTATAAATTCTAATCCAGGTATATATAAAAATTATACTAGATCTTCATATAGTGATTATATTGGATATTCAAGAGGATATTTAGTATATCATTATAGTGAATTAAAAAGAGTATTAGGAAATTTAAAAGGAGAAGATGGATTACTACCATTTGTATATGGACAATCTTTGGGATTTGGAGTACAGCCTATTGATACTCAAATTTCTAGTTCAATGGCATCTTCTGGTAGCTCAGGATTAAGGGCAATGTGTCAAAAAGCTATCGAACTTACAAATGGTAATAAGGGATTGTGGCATTATTGTCAAGGTGGTAATAATACTACAGGCAAACATGAAAATGAAAAAAACGGAATAACATATGGAAGATTTAGTTTTGATTCAATAGAAAAGATGAATCAATATATAGATTTAGCAAATAGGGGCGAGCCAGTAGGTACAGATTGTTCTGCTTTTGTAAGATCAATGTATTTAACATATACAGGTATAGATATTGATCCAAGAGGTGGTGCTAATATTCGGCACAATAGCAAATCAAAATAATGGTAAACATTTACCAGGATATGATAATATAACAGTACACTACTATGAGGGAATAGACTATGATAATATAAAACCTGGTGATGTGTTATATAGAAAGTCGGACGAATCAAGGAATATATATGGACATGTAGGACTATATGTTGGTAAAGTTAATGGAGAATATATGCAAGTTGATCAAGGTGGTGGCGAAGATGATGGATATTGTGGTTGGAAAACTAATGAAACTAGTTGGAAAGGTCCTGAATATGAGAAAGTTTCATTAAGAAGTTATACCGCATATATTCACTATGAAGGAATTCCTGAAAGTAGCTCTAGCGATACGTCACAGTATGTAACTAAGCTTGAAGGTACTACTCTTACTAAAACTGAAAATGGAGTTAAATATTATCAATTTGTAATTGGAAGCGAAGGAAATCTTGCAATTGGTCATGGAGTTGATATAGATGCTGGTGGATTTGGACCTGAATTTGAAGCCGCGGGATATACAGTTGCAGAAGGAGCTTGGGTGCCTGCTGATTTTGTTGATGCAATAGCTGAGCGTGTGCTAGATGAAAAAAGAGAAAAAATTGCTCAAAAAACATCTGGTCTTGGATTGCAAGAATATCAAATTGAAGCTTTAGTATCTAGAGCGTATAACTGTGGAGAGTATGGCGCTTTAGAAGGATATGAAGGTACTCCTACATTTAAAGATGCGTATAATAGTTACTGGAAAGCAAGTGATTTAAAATACAAAAATAAAGATCAAGTTAATTATGATCATAAATTATATACTGAATTTATGAGTATACCTACTACTTCAAATGGAAAATACATGCCAGGGTTGGAAAAAAGAAGAATATCAGAATGGCTTTTATTTCAAACAGGATATTATGATAACTTAGATAAATATTATGGAGAATAAAAATACAAAGAATATGCAATAATACTATTGCATATTCTAAATATATATAATATATTTTAGATATATTAGAAAGGAATAATATGTTAAAAAATATGTCAAGAAGTCAAAAATTGATTTTGTTTGTTATAGTAATAACGATGATTGCTTTAATAGTATTAATGATATTTAATAATAATAATAATAAACAAGAAAAAAAAGTTGAAGTTATAAATGTAGTAGATAGAGTAAATACAAGAGATGAATATTACAATGTAGAAACTTGTGCTACAAAATTCTTTTTGTATTATTCTGGTGCATATAACAATGATGATATTAAGTATAATAATAATACTAATAGTGATAACAATAATTTATCTAGACTTCAAGATTTATACGATTTTTTTGATAAGGAATATATAGAAAAATATGAAATAACTAAAACTAATTTATCTGAAAAAATTCCTCAAATATCTGCAGATGTAATGTGGATTGATGATATATATAGATTACAAAAAAGAGGAGATTTTAGCTTATATCTTGTAAATGCAAGCGTTGTAAAAAAATCTGTTAGAGAAGATACAAAATTAAATTTATTAATAAAAATAAATGAGTCAGATAAAACATTTAGTGTATATCTAGATAATTATATAAAAGAGATGGAATATGATAAATTACAAATAGGAGATAAAAAGAATATAAAACTTAATAATATAAGTAATAATTTGCTAGGTATTTATTCACCAGTATACTTAGTTACAGATGATACATATGCTAAAGATTTATATGACGATTATATAAATACATGTTTATATGATAAATCAAGAGCGTATGACCTACTTGACGATAGTGTAAAAAAAGAAAAATTTCCAACACTTGATAGTTATGAAAACTATTTAAAGGAAAATACTTCTAATATGATTATAAATAAATTTAAAAGTTATTCAAGAATAGAAGAAGATGGTTATGTAAAATATACTTGTGTTGATAGCAAAGGAAATATGTATGTATTTAGAGAAACAGCACCTAATAAATATACTGTTGTAATATAATTTTATACGAGGAGATAAATAATATGGAAAATGAAGAAAAAAGAAAAAATGCAAAAAAGAATAATAAAAAAACTACTAGAAAAACAAATTATACTATATCTGATTTAGAAAAAATAAAGAAAAATCAAGAAGTAATTGATATGTATGTTGAAGATATAGATGAAAGTTTAAATATGATAGGATTCTCACTAAATAAAATAAAATCAATTATTCCAAGAGATGAAGCATCTAGTATAGTGGGTGACGATGGCTTAGTTGAAGAAAAATATATAGTAAACAAAAAAGGAAAAATTTTACATGTATGTATAAAAGATATTATTAAGAATGATGATAAAATTGAATTAATACTTTCAAAGAAGGCACTTGAGCTTAAAGTAAGAAAATGGATGTATATGTATTTAAAACCTGGAATGAAATTAAAAGGTACAGTTGTAAATGCTGCAGAATATGCATGTTTTGTTGATGTTGGTGGAGGAGTAATAGGAATTCTAAAAAGTAAAGAGATAACTGATAATGTTTTAAAAACTACTGCTGATGTATTTAAGATAGGTCAAAAAATTGATGTTATAGTAAAAAAATATGATAGAGATACTGGAAGAATTGAACTTTCATATAAAGATATTCTTGGTAGTTTTGAAGATAATGTCAAAAATTTAAAAGAAGGAGATATTGTAGAGGGAATTATACGAAATAGAATTAAGACAGGAATATTTGTAGAGTTAAAACCTAATTTGGTAGGTATGGCAGAGCATGTAAATGGACTTGAATATGGTCAAAAAGTATTAGTTAGTATAAAGAAAATATCTTTAGAAAAGAAAAAAATAAAACTTATTATAATAGGTTAAATGATATTAGAGCTTTATATAAAAATATTTAAATATAAAATAGTGTCTAAGAATTTATAATCTTAGATACTATATTTTTTTATAATAAAAAAATTATATTATAAAATTTATATAAATAGAAAATTATATTAGTAGTTTTAATATAAAACTAAAAAGTACTTTTAATAATTTATATATACATTATTTATTATGCAATTATTGACAATAAAAATTCACTATGATAATATAGTTGTATATAAAAAATAAAGTATAGAAAATATAAAATAAGTATAAAATAATAAAAAAAGGAATGATAAAAATATGCAAAATCAAATAAGAGAAAATATTAAACCAGGAATTAGAGTAAAAATTGTATTAAAAAAAGATCAAAAAACTGGTATATTAACAGAAGGTATTGTAAAAGATATACTTACTAATAGTAATATACATCCTAGAGGAATAAAAGTAAGATTAGAAGATGGTAGTGTAGGAAGAGTACAGGAAATACTTTAATAAGAATATACTAGATAAAAGGAGAAATAATTTATGAATGAAAGTAGAAAAGCTTTAATTGTAGGAGTTAATTTAAATAATGATGATTTTTTTGAGGAATCATTAGAAGAATTAAAGAATTTAGTGTTTTCGTTAGATATAGAAATAGTAGATATTGAAACACAGAATTTAAAAGCTCCAAATTCAGCATTATATGTTGGTAGTGGAAAATTAGATGAAATTTCTCAAATAATAAAAAATAAAAACATAGATTTAGTTATATTTGATAATGAATTGTCCCCATCTCAATTAAAAAATATAACTGAAATATTAAAAGTAGAAGTATTAGATAGAACAGCAATAATACTTGAAATATTTAATATTCGTTCTAGAACAAAAGAAGCAAAAATGCAAGTTGAGATGGCAAGATTGAAATATATGTTACCAAGACTTGTAGGTATGCATACATCTTTAGGTAGACAAGGATCAGGTGCAGGACTTAGTAATAAAGGTTTAGGTGAAAAAAAGATAGAATTAGATAGAAGGATGATTGAAGATAAAATAGCTATTTTGGAGAAAAAATTAGATGATTTATTAAATCAAAGAAATGTCCAAAGCAGAAAAAGAAAAAAATCATCTTTACCTTTAGTATCATTAGTTGGATATACTAATGCTGGAAAATCAACACTTATGAATGCTATGATAAGTAAATATGTAGGAGATGAAGAAAAAAAGGTATTTACTCAAGATATGTTGTTTGCTACACTAGATACTACTGTTAGAAATATAACTATGCCAGATAATAAATCATTTTTATTATCTGATACAGTTGGATTTATAAATAAACTACCACATCATTTGATTAAAGCCTTTAGATCAACTTTAGAGGAAGTAAAAAATGCAGATTTACTTGTTGAAGTAATAGATTATTCTGATAAAAATTATGATAAACATATTGAAGTTACTAAAAAAACGTTAAATGAAATTGGTGCAGGAAATATTCCTATAATATATGTATATAACAAATCTGATCTTATGTTAGATAGATTGCCATTAGTAGATAATGATGGAATATATTTATCAGCTACAAAACAGGTGGGTATTGAAGAGTTAGTAGAATTAATAAAATCTAAAGTATTTTCAAATTATATAAAATGTACAATGAAAATACCTTTTAAAGATTTATCTATAATTTCATATTTAAAAAAAAATGCTACAATAAATGAAATAGAATTTTTAGAAGATGGAACAAAGATAATGTTAGATTGCAAAATAAGTGATTACATGAAATATAAAGAATATGTAATTGATGTTTAATATTAAATTTAATAAAATGAAAGGGACTTTTTATAGCACCTTTTATTTTTTTATAAAAAAATAAAAAAATATATAATTTAATTTAAAATACAAATAATAAAAATATGATATATTTAATTGGAGTAATAGTTGGAATATTAAATGGACTTTTTTCATCTGGTTCTGGTCAAGTTCTAGTATTTTATTTAGTATTCATAAAAAAATTAGAAACACATAAAGTAAGAGCTTTAAGTGTAGCTACTTTATCAATTGCAAGTATTATTGCTATTTTTGGATATAATAAAGTAGTAGAATATGATATAAAAAACATAATCACTCTTTTAATTATTTCTTCAATAACTGGAATTATAGGAACTAAACTTATGAAAAAAATACCATCTGATATTTTAAATTTAATATCAGGCATTTTAATATTATTGCTTACAATTATAAAAATAATTAAAGGATAAATAAGAGGTAATATATGTTTAGTTTAATAATAATTGCTATAGTTAGTGGAATAATAGCAGGTATGGGAATAGGTGGAGGAAGTATATTCATATTACTCACAACAATATTTGGTATATTTTCTCAACAACAAGCCCAAGGGTACAATTTGATTATGTTTATAACAGTAGGAGTAGTAGCAACTATATTTAATATAATAAAAAAGAATATAGATATAAAAATGTTACTTAAGATAATAATACCTGTATGTATAGGAAGTATAATTGGTATTAATATTTTAAAAAAAATTGATCAAAATATTTTAAAAAATTTTTTTTATGTATTTATGGTAATTATAGGACTATATGAAATATTTTCAAGTTTAAAAAATATGATTAAAGCAAAAAATAATAAAATGAAAGGAGTTGAGTAAAATGAATTTTGCTAAAGGTGCAGTTTTAGGAATGTTAGCCGGTGCAGTTGTAGGTGTTATGAACAGTGATAGTATAATGAACATGCTAAAAAAGGGTAAAAGAGAAGTAATGAAAATGAAAAGAAAATATATATAATATATATTATAAATTAATTTTTTTTCAAATTTTAAGTACAAGAATGACATGCAAACAAAAAATAAAAAAGCATAAATATATATAAGTAAAAGTTTTGGGAGGTATATTTATGCTTTTAAGTTTTTTAAGTAATATTTTTTCACACTTATTTTTTCTTTTTGGATATATTTCAAATAATAATTTATTTCCAGAGCCACTTTCTAAAACTGAAGAAGAGTATTATTTAAGAAGATACTTTGAAGGAAGTAAGGAAGCTAGAGATAAACTCATAGAACATAATTTAAGATTAGTTGCGCATATTGCAAAAAAGTATTCAAATAATGAACAAGAAATGGAAGAAATGATATCAATTGGAACTATAGGTTTAATAAAAGCAATAAATAGCTTTAGTAGTGATAAAGGTTTTAAGATAAGTACATATGCTTCAAAATGTGTAGAAAATGAAATTTTAATGAATATACGTGCTACAAAAAAACAGAAAGCCGAAGTTTCAATGAATACAGTAATCGGAACTGATAAAGATGGAAATGATATGGCATTAGTAGATACATTAGATTCAGATGTAAAAGATACAATAGATACTATATATAACAGCATAATAACTGATCAAATAAAAAAATATATAAATAACAAGTTACCTGAAAGAGAAAAATATATTATGGAATTAAGATATGGATTAAATGGTAATGAGCAAAAAACACAACAGCAAATTGCTGATGAATTAGGTATTTCACGTTCTTATGTATCACGTATTGAAACAAAAGTGCAAAATAAATTAAAAAAATACATTAAATGGGAGTGACATATATATTTAGTTTACACAGTTTAAATTACAGTCTCAAAAATTATTACTGATATGTTCCTAAACACTATATTTTACTTGTGTATATTGATTTTACTTATAACCTTTAATATATTAGTAGTAGTTAAAATTTTACCGTATAAATGAAGCTGACCTTTTTTTATAATTAAGTTATTATTTTTAATATCTTTTAATAGTTCATTTTCAGATATAATTTCATACATATTTTTATTTTTATTAAACATATATATCGATGCTGTATTATTTTTTTCAAAATATGATATAAAATGTACAAAACATTTTGAACTAACATTATAAAATGAGGCAAAGCTTAGTTTATTGAAATCTTTTCTAGTTAGTAATTTATAAAAAAAGTTTTTATGATTATAAACAGTTTCTAGGTATCCAATAGGGCTAATTAATTTATTTATTAAATTATTTATATATAATATTTTACCACTAAGTGTAGATATTTTATATAAATAATTTTTTTCTGATATTAAGATATTATTTGTAAGTAAATTAGGTGAAGAAAAGTATTCTAAATTTAAAAGATAGTTATTTAATTCTTCCATTTGTATAATATCATAAAAGAAATTATTATCCATACCAAAGTACGATAAGCTAGAGTGAGAATGTATATTTATTAAATCTAGTTGTAAATCTATAAGATACCGCTTATTTTGTATTTTTATAACGTTATATACATGATCTGAATCATCTTCAACTTTTGATATAGTATAATATCCAAAATAATTATATATGTATTCACAAATATATGATAGTGATTTACATATAATCATCCTACTAGAAAAACATTTGTTGAAATAATCTTTAGTATAGCTTACTTTTCTATACATTGATTTTTTTTCTTTTGAATTACCAAAATAGTAGTTAGTATCAAAAGAAAAATAAGTGCCAAGGTTTAAATAAATATATAAAACTTTTAAATAATCATTTTCGTAATGTTCTACTTTATTTTTTAAAAATTCTATATACTCATCAATAGTAGTAAAAAGCATTATATTATCCCTCCATAATTATATGTTTAGTTAGTTTTATAAAATTACTTATAATTATAACATGTCTGTCAATAAGCTGTAATATGTAATTACCAGATTATTACTATTGACAAACACTTGTTTATAATATATAATTATTATGTTAAATATATTAATATTGTGAAGGTGTAAAAAATGAATGATAAATTAGTAATAAAAGGTGCTAAAGAACACAATTTAAAAAATATAAATATAGAAATACCAAGAGATAAAATGGTAGTATTTACTGGACTTTCAGGTTCAGGGAAATCTTCCCTTGCATTCGATACTATATATGCAGAAGGGCAAAGAAGATATGTAGAATCTCTATCTTCTTATGCAAGACAATTCTTAGGACTTATGGAAAAGCCAGATGTAGAATTAATTGAAGGATTATCGCCTGCAATATCTATTGATCAAAAAACTACGTCTAAAAATCCAAGATCTACTGTTGGAACTGTAACTGAAATATATGATTATTTGCGTTTGTTATATTCTAGGGTTGGTACGCCATACTGTCCGATATGTGGGAAAAAAATAAGAAAACAGTCATTAGATGAGATTGTAGATCAAATAATTAGTTTAAATGAAGGAACAAAAATACTTATACTTGCACCTTTAATACGTGGTAGAAAAGGGGAGTATATAAAGTTATTTGAGCAAATACTAAAAAATGGATATATTAGAGTAAGGGTAGATAATGAGATATTTGATTTATCTAGTGATATACCTAAGTTAGATAAAAATAAAAAACATACAATAGAAGTAGTAGTAGATAGAATTGTTGTAGATAAAGATGCTAGAAAAAGGATAGCAGATTCAGTAGAACTTGCTTTAAATTATGCTAATAATTTAGTTGGTGTATCAGATATTACTAATAATAAAGAGTATCTATTTAGTCAAAATTATTCATGTCCTGATTGTATGGTAAGTTTAGAAGAACTTACTCCTAGGATGTTTTCATTTAATAGTCCATTTGGAGCATGTCCTGATTGTACAGGCCTTGGTGAAATTTTAAAAATTGATCCTGATAAGATAATGCCAAATAAGGAAAAAAGATTAAATGAATATGGATCAATTCAAGGTTGGTCTGGAAGTGGTATGATAATTGATGGAATTAGTAAAATGTATATTGATGGTTTATGCAAGCATTATAACATAGATCCTAATACTAAATTAAAAGATCTTCCAGATGATTTTATGAATATTTTACTTTATGGTAGTAAAGATGAAAAAATTAAATTTGTACAAAATTCAAGAACAATTAAAAGAGAATTTGAAGATAGTTTTGAAGGCGTTATAAATACTTTACAAAGAAGATTTTCTGAGACAAAATCAATGGGAATGAAAACATTTTATGAAAGTTTAATGTCTTCTAGTCCATGTAATACTTGTAATGGAGCAAAATTAAAAAAAGAATCTTTAGCTGTAAAAATAGGTAATCTTAATATTAATGAAATGTGTAATAAAAATATAATGGCTATAAAAGAGTATATAAATAACGCATACGATAAATTTAGTATTAAGAATAAAAAAATATCAGAACAAATTGTAAAAGAGTTAAATAGTAGACTACAATTTTTAATAGATGTAGGACTTGAATATTTAACCCTATCTAGAGCAGCATCTACACTTTCAGGTGGTGAAGCACAAAGAATTAGACTTGCAACTCAAATAGGATCTGGACTTACAGGTGTATTATATATACTTGATGAACCAAGTATAGGATTACATCAAAAAGATAATGAAAAATTACTTAATTCATTAAAAAAGATGAGAGACCTTGGAAATACACTTATTGTTGTAGAACATGATGAAGATACAATGAAAGAAGCAGATTATATTGTAGATATAGGACCTGGTGCTGGAATACATGGCGGAAATGTTGTTTTTGCTGGAAATCCAAAAGATATAGTAAATTGTGAAGATTCTATAACAGGAAAATATCTTAGTGGAAAGTTAAAAATTGAAGTCCCAAAAATTAGAAGAAAAGGACAAAATGGATATATTGAGATAAAAGGAGCAAAAGAAAATAATTTAAAAAATATAAATGTGAAATTTAAAGTAGGTGTATTTAATTGTGTTACAGGTGTTTCAGGAAGTGGAAAGTCTACTCTTGTAAATGAAATATTATTTAAAGCTGTAAATAATAAAATAAATAGAAGTAATTATAAGGTGGGGAAACATTCTAAAATTTTAGGATTAGATAAGATAGATAAAATTATAAATATTGATCAATCACCAATTGGCAGAACTCCAAGATCTAATCCAGCTACGTACACTGGAATGTTTGACCAAATAAGAGATATATTTGCACTTACAAATGAATCAAAACTTAGAGGATATAAAAAAGGAAGATTTAGTTTTAATATTTCTGGTGGGAGATGCGAGGCATGTTCTGGAGATGGAATATTAAAAATAGAAATGCATTTCTTACCTGATGTATATGTACCATGTGAGGTATGTAAAGGAAAAAGATATAATAGAGAAACCTTAGAAGTAAAATACAAAGGTAAGAGTATAGCAGATGTATTAGATATGACCGTAGAGGAAGCATATAAATTTTTTGAAAATATAAGTACTATAAAGGCTAAATTACAAACTTTACTTGATGTTGGACTTGGATATATAAAGTTAGGTCAACCATCTACTACTTTATCAGGTGGAGAGGCACAAAGAATAAAACTTGCAACAGAACTTTCTAAACGATCAACAGGACAAACTTTATATATTTTAGATGAACCTACAACTGGACTACATATGGCAGATGTGCATAAGTTAATTAATATTCTTCAACGATTAACTTCACAAAACAATACTTTGGTTGTAATTGAACATAATTTAGATATAATAAAGTCTGCAGACAATATAATTGATTTAGGACCTGATGGGGGAGATAAAGGAGGAACTGTAGTTGCCACTGGTACTCCAGAAGAAGTGGCAAAATGTGAGAATAGTTATACTGGAGAATTTTTAAGAAAGATATTAAAGTAATATTCTTAATTATATTAATTTTTTTGATAATAATAAATAGATGGAAGAATAAAATAAAATCTTCCATCTATTTTAACAAACTATTCGTTAGATATAAATTTTTTTCTTATAGTAGTTATTTTATTTTCATTTGAAATGTTGAGCTTTTTTAATTTATTAGGTGATATTGAAATTACAATTTTTTCTATAGAATTTGATCCAAAAGTGGGAAGTGTTTCATAATCTAAATTAATAGTTAATGAATTCCTATTTTTAGGACTAATTATAATTGTAAATGTATCACTTTCAATTGAGTTAGAAATAAAACTATTTGTTTCTTTTATAGAGTTTCTAATTGGTGCAATAATATTGCTTGTTAATATATCATTTTTAGATAAATTAATTGGACCATTTAAGCTCATCGAATATGCTGTCTGTCCAGTAGAGGTAGAGACTATGAGTGCAGTACAAGATATATTTTGCAAAAAATGATTTTGTATATATTCACTAAAATCAATTCTTGAGTAATCTTTTCCTCCAATCAATATTTCATTTAAGAAACTTTCAGATCTAACCTTTCCATTTCTAAAATATATTTTTGAATTTCCAATAGAAATATTTTGTATTGATAAAAATTTTTCATAAGATATATATTCTATTAATGAAAAAATATCATTAGGTGTAGTGTCTTGCAAAAAACCTAAAGTACCTGTATTGACTCCAGTATAAATGATATTTTTACTAAAGCCTGTTTCTCTACATGCTCTTAAAAATGTACCATCACCACCTACAGCAATTAATAAATCAGGATTTTTGTCAGTAATACTAATATTTTTACTGTTTAATAAATAAGTAAGTTTATGTACAATTTCATTTGACCTATCATCCCGCTTAGATACGAACATAACACTTTTAATGTTATTTTTTTGACTAGACGTATTTAACATAGTAATCTCTCCTTACATATTAATTATAATAAAGTACAACATATTAAACTATATGTATTATATCATAAATTTATGTAATATTCAATATTATGGATTAGTGTATAAAAAATTAAGAGATAGAAAAAATACTATCTCTTAATTTTTAAATAACTATGTAGTTATATGTGTTATATTAGCAACAACAACAGAAAAGTACTATGATTATTAAGATTATCCAAATACAGCAGCAATTTCCACCGCCGAAGCCTCCGAAACCGCCACAGCCACAATTGTTATTGTTACATCCGCAGCCACATCCGCATCCGCATCTTTCTTCCATATCATTCACCCCTTTACGTATATCTCCTAGATTACAGGAGTAGAACTTTCTAACCCAAAATAGGTATCAAAGTTCAGTGGTGTAGATGATCTATCTTGCTTAAATATAAAGAACATTGCAATAATGATTATTATAAACCAGATACATGAATTGTCTCTACGCATATATAACACTCCTCTTAGTTCTATTAAACAAAATATTTTTAATTGTTTAATTTAATATACTATATTCTAAAAAATAAAATAAGTTACAAGTTATAATAATATTTTTTTCAAATATCTATAATTGCTTGAATAACAATAGTTATAATGTTATAATTTTAAATATGATATTAAAATATAAATGCTATCAATAAACTGTATATATTTATCATAATATTAAATGAAGGAGAGATAAATTGAAAAAAAATGAAATATATAATTTAGATATAATAGATTGTGGAAGTAATTTTGAAGGAATTTCAAAATATGAAGGGATAGTTACTTTTATACCTGGTGCAATTATTGGTGAAAATGTAAATGCTAAAGTTATAAAAGTAACAAGTTCTTATGCTATTTTAAAGTTAGAAAAGATACTTAAAGAAAGTAAATATAGAGTTAAAACATTTTGTGATGTAGGAAATGTATGTGGAGGTTGTCAAGCAACTAACATAGAATATGACTTTCAATTAATTCAGAAGAAAAATATGGTTAAAGTTTCACTAGATAAGCAAAAAGTTGAATATGAAAAAATTAATAATACTTTTGGAATGGGTATGCCATATTATTATAGAAATAAAGTTCAATATCCAGTAAGAGAAATTAATGGGAAAAATATTATTGGATTTTACAGAAAAAATAGTCATGATATAGTTGAAAATAAGTGTTGTTATATACAAAATAGAGTAATTGATATACTAGCTAAAAATATATTTGATGAATTAATTAAACTTAAATTTAATGGATATAATGAAAAAAATGGTAGTGGAGATATAAGGCATATTGTAATAAGAAGAGGTTATCATACAGAGGAAATAATGATAATAGTAGTTGTAAATAATAAAAAGCTACTTGATGATTTAAGATTTAATCAATTTGTTATTAATATAGTTAAGAATAATACAAATATATCTAGTATATTTTTAAACTTAAATGATATGAATACAAATGTTATATTAGGAGATAAACTAAAAAAAATATACGGAAAAGATTATATATCTGATTTTATAGGAGATTATGAATTCTATATTTCTCCTAAATCATTTTTTCAAGTAAATACAATACAAGCAGAAGTGTTATATAATGTTTTAAAAACTGAATTATGTTTAGATAAAACGGATATTTTGTTTGATTTATACAGTGGTGTAGGAACAATAGGAATTTTTTTAAGTCAGTATGTAAATAAAGTATATGGAATTGAAATTGAACAAAGTGCAGTAGAGATGGCTAATTTAAATATAAAAAAGAATAATGTTAAGAATGCTGAGTATATAGCAGGTAGTGTGGAAGATAAAATAGAAGAGTTTAAAAAAAGAAATATAAATCCAGATGTAATAGTAGTTGATCCACCACGAAAAGGATTAGATGATAAAAGTATTAAATATATTATTGATTTTGCACCTAAAAAAATAGGCTATGTTAGTTGCAACTACTCAACAATGTCAAGAGATTTAAAAAAACTTTCTGATATTTATAGTGTAAAAAGTATTACACCAGTTGATATGTTTCCTCATACATCACATGTGGAGTGTGTAGCAGTGATGACATTAAAGAATAACATATAATAGTTTGAGTTTACTAGTTTTCAGGACACAATAATGTTTCATATATGATAATAATATGCTAAAAAAGAAGATTGATAATAAATTATAAGTTTGTTTAATTTATTATCAAAATAGTAATAATTGTCGTAATAGGAGGAAAAATGGAATTTGAAAATGAATATTTAATAAATGAAAAGATACTTAAAGAAGTATGTAGAAAAGTGTTAAGAAACACTATTATTATAGGATATGTAATTGGATTTATTAATGTTTTGGGATATATTATAAGTATACTTGTTTTAAAAAAAGCTAATTGGTATGTTCTTGCAATAGGTATTGCGTGTTTTGTATTTACTTTTCTAGCTCCACTTATAAATAGCAAAAGAATATTGGAATATTATAAAATTGAAAATAATGGAAAGCTAGAAATGACAAAAATAACATTTGGAAAATGTATTACATTAGATAGAGGTAATACACATTTAGAAATAAATTATAATCAAGTTTATTCAAAAATTGAAACATTGAATACGATAATATTAGGTATTAAAGGAGATCAAAAGTCAAAGACAAAAATAAATTTAATAGTGCTAAAAAATGGATTTACCAAACGGTAAAAAAGATAAATTTATAAGTTTTATTAATCAAAAAATTAATATATGAAAACATTAATAATTTGGGTGTGAAAGTTAAAGTTGTATATGATATGGTAAGTGGAAACATGTAATTTGATTTTTGAAAATTAAAGCAAAGTGTTTGAAATACTAAGAAATTTGAGATTGTATCTATGGTAAAAACAATAGGTATAGATTATGTTGGTTAGTAGATATGATGAAAAGTTAGATATTTCAAGTGTTATAAAGAATTTATTAAAATGAGTTATAGGGAGTCTTTATAAAAATAGGTGTCAGTAGATATGTACTGATGTCTATTTTTTTATAGAACGAAAAATTGTTACTATTCAGACTAGAAGATTATAAAATTTATAAAAAATGATTATTAACCTTAATATTACTATATTTCTAAATTAAATATAATATTTTAAAATTGTATTACAAATTCAATATTATGTATAATACACATTAAATTTTAATTAATTTTGCACTTTCTGATCAAGGTAGTCTGAATAGTAACAAATCAATATCAATAAATTATAGGTATTTAGAAAAGTACTTTATTTTTTTTACTTTTTATGATAAAATCTGTAAAAAATATATTTATTAAATAAGGAGCAGATCATGAAATTTATTAAATGTAAGCAATGTAATGATGGAAAATATGTAATAAGAAGTAGTGAATATAGTAACTTTGCAGGTTGCAGTAATTATCCAAAATGTAAATCTACTATTACAATAGCAGAATATATAAAAAAGGTATTAGAAAAAGAAGGCGTTAATATATATAAATGGAAGAAACAATGCCCAAAGTGTAAGGAAGGAACAAATGTTATATCATATTTTTTAAATTATGATTTAGAAAAATATGATAATGCATTTGAAATGGTCAAAAATATTGGAATAGGTGATGTACCATTTATAGATAGAATTTTGATAGAAAAATATAAAAATATAAAATTGATAAGAAGTAAAACAATTAATGAGGAGTATGTTGCAAATGTTTGTGAACATTGTGGATGTTTACAAGGTCATAACTATGTAGTAGATGATCCTCATGAAATATATGAAGAATTAATTCATGAAAAGAAAATGGAAAAATATTTATTTGATAATATTAGTTTAGAGGGAATCTTTATTCCATATAAAGAATTAAACATTATATAAATATATAATAAAATCAATTTTTATATTTACATTAACAATTTAATAATAACTAGTTTGACTTGAAATTTTAATATTATAATATTTTTATGAGAAAAAATAAAAGGGAAGGTAATATTAATGAGATTAGTAATAATTAGGCATGGACAAACATTTGCAAATGTGATGTATAATGAAGGAGTAGATTTATATACAGGATCTTTAAATAATAAATTAACAAGCTTAACTAAACTTGGAAAAAATCAAGCAAGTAATTTAGCAGACAATGATATTGTTAAAGCTATTGAAAAAGTTTATTCATCTGATTTAATAAGAACAGTTCAAACAGCCAAATTAGCTAAACCAGGATATGAGATATATTTAAGTAAAGATTTAAGGGAAAGATCTCTAGGAATATTTGAAGGAAAAGAAATGAAAGATTTATTATCTTCTTATGAATATAATAAATATATTACAGATGAAAAATTTAATAAATTTAGAAGAGATTTTATACAAAAAGCACCAAATGGAGAAAATTATACAGATGTATTTTTAAGATGTAAAAATTTTCTTAATACATTAGATTTTAGTGAAAAAACAATAGTAGGAATATTTTCACATATGCATGTAATAAGATGTTTATTTTTAAATATGTTTAAAATTACTCCAAAAGAAGAAGTATTTAACTTAACAATAAAGCATTGTACTCCTTATGTTATTGAGGGAGATAGTATAGATAATTTAAAGTTAGTATCACATAATTTAAGTGATATGTTAAAAATAAATTAATAGTATAAAGATACATAAATGAAAATATTATAAGAACAAATTTGAGTCAAACTATTAATAAAATATCAAGAATAGATTTAAATAAAATGGATTTTATAATAGTCTAAAGAAGTATATAAATGTAATGTTTGGAAATATAAATATTTATATTTTGTAGTTTAATGTAAAAAAATATATAATTATCAAATATAAAAAATAAATACCTATCTATGAAGTAGATAGATATTTATTTTATATTAATAAGATGCCATTGCACCTACTGCAATTAAAATAGTCCAACCGATAATTATTAATAAAGATACGCCAGATAGTATTAACCCAGCTATTGCCATTCCTTTTTTTCCGCCTTCTTTTTTCTTTTTAACTAAGTCTACAATTCCTAGTATTATACCAACTAAAGCTGGTAATAAAGAAAAATAATTACATACTGGTATCCATGCTCCTATTATAGCTACTATTCCTAGTACAAGTGCTGCAATTCCCATAACAAATTTCCCTCCTTTTTTATATAACAATATTATATAGTATATTTTGTACTTTTGTCAATTAAAAATTTAAAAATTTTTTTATTATATATTATAATAAGAAACTACAGAAACTTAATAATAATAAATAATCAATAATCAATAAGAAAATTTAATTATTTTATTTAAGCTTTAATCCATCTTGAAATGCATTTCCAACTCTTTTACTTACCTCATAATATTCATGAGTATATGGATCAAATGCAATTGCTTTTACAAATTAATATCTACATTATCTTTATTCATTATAGTTTCTTCTGCACTTACATTTAATACTTTGATTATGACTCCACATCCATATTCACCATTTTGATATTTTATAAATGCATACTATATACATATTGAAAATTCGTTTATAATTGTAGTATCAACAATTTTATATTTTGTAGCCGTTAACTTAGTTTTTTCAAATTTATAGGTATATCATTTTTTGATGATATTCCAAAGTAGTCTGTCTCTACAACATGTTTACTATCTGCAATACTAATTGTAAATGCTTTTTTTCTTTAATGTTTTTAACAGTTTTATGTGTTTCTAATTTTAAATTTTAATCTAAAAAAGCTTTCATATATAAATATATTTTATTTATGCTTTGATATTTTTTTAGTAATATATAATTAATAATTTTAAAATATATTTTTGCATAGAACTTTTATATTAATTAATATGTAAAAAAAGAAATTACTATTACTACAATTTTAATTTAAATAAAATATTTAAGCTTTTTGGTACATAAATAAAAGCAATTTTAAAAATATAAATTTTGCTTTTTACATTTCTTTAAATAATATATTATTAGAATATATTCATATATAATTATTTAATACTATAGTAATTTATTCTTATTCAGTTGATTTGATATTACCAAGAATATAAAAGTTTACTATATATTTCTTATATATGTTATTTATATTAATAGAAATGGCAAAACAGTACAAATTATAACTATATATTAGAATTGTATCGATGCAATAGAAATCCCTGATTTGCCTAAAATTCCTAATGTATATGTAACAGTAAATACAAGAAAATGTGTAAATGTGAAATACGTACATAAATTATTGGCATAAAATAAAAGATGTCTTTATAGAATTATGAAATCCCATAAAAACATCCATACTGGCAGGGGTGGAAGGAATCGAACCCTCCTCTGGAGTTTTGGAGACTCTTATTCTACCGATGAACTACACCCCTATAAATAATTACAATAAATATTTTAACATTATTTTTTAATTTTTGCAATACTTAATTGAGTAATTTATCTATTGATTTTTTTATAAAAAATTTTTTTCGATAATTGTGACATTATTATGTTTATTAAAAAATAAGTAATAATTCTAGTGTAAGTATATGTCAAAAAATGTAAAAAAATAATAAAAAATTATAAAAAAATTTTAATAAAAAAAGTATTGACATTGTTTTTTTTGAGTGCTATAATCGATTATAGCAAAACACAATATATTGTGTTTCACAGAATTATGTTATACAAGGGATGGTGTATGTGATGTTTACTATGATAGTAAAAAGAGATGGTAGAAAGGTTCCATTTAATGTAGAAAAAATTTCAAAAGCTATTTTTAAAGCTGCAGAATCAGTTGGAGGAAGTGATTATGATGAAGCAGTTAAAATTGCAAAAAATGTAATATCATATTTAGAAAGAAAAAAGGGAGAGGAGTTCCCGACAGTAGAAGAAGTTCAAGATGCAGTAGAACATGTATTAATTGAAGAAGGTCATGCTTCAACAGCTAAGTCATATATATTATATAGAGCTGAAAGAACCAGAAGAAGAGAAATGAACTCTGAAATCATGAAAACTTATGAACAACTTACTTTTTCAGATGCTAAAGATAGTAATGTAAAAAGAGAAAATGCCAATGTAAACGCAGATACTGCTATGGGAACAATGCTAAAGTATGGATCTGAAGGTGCTAAAAAATTTTATCAAATGTTTGTACTAAAAAAGGAACATGCTGATGCTCATATATTTGGAGATATACATATACATGATTTAGATTTTTTAACACTTACAACAACTTGTTGTCAAATTGATTTAATAAAGCTATTTAAAGGTGGATTTAGTACTGGTGAAGGTCATTTAAGAGAGCCTCAAACAATAGGAAGTTATGCAGCACTTGCAGCTATAGCAATACAATCAAATCAAAATGATCAGCATGGAGGTCAAAGTATTCCAAACTTTGAATATGCTATGGCTATTGGAGTTAGAAAAACGTATAAAAAAGAACATTTAAAGAATCTTTCAAAAGCAATAGAATTATTAACTGATAAAGAAGAACCAGAAAAATTTGCAAAATCAGTTGTTCAAGAAATTAAATACGATAAAGATTTAGTTGCAACATTAAATGATTCAAACGGATATTTGAAAGAAGAAAAAAAGATACTATTACAACATTTTGATGAAGTAGTTGTAGAAAAAATACAAGAATTTGTAAAGAAATATACACAAAAGGAAGTTGAAAGAGCAACGTATCAAGCAATGGAAGGATTTATACATAATTTAAATACTATGCATTCACGTGCTGGTGCACAAGTACCATTTAGTAGTATAAATTATGGATTAGATACCACTCCAGAAGGACGTTTGGTAATGAAGCAATTATTACTTGCAACAGAAGCTGGTCTTGGAAATGGTGAAACTCCAATATTTCCAATACAAATTTTAAAAATAAAAGATGGTATAAACTATAATCCAGGTGAACCAAATTATGATATTTTTAAATTAGCATGTAGGGTATCTGCAAAAAGATTATTTCCAAACTTTTCGTTTATAGATGCACCTTTTAATTTACAATATTATAGACCAGGAGATTATAATACAGAAATTTCATATATGGGTTGTAGAACAAGAGTAATGGCTAATAACTATGATAAAACTAGAGAAATAACATCTGGTAGAGGTAATTTAAGTTTTACATCTGTAAACTTACCTAGACTTGGAATTATAGCTAAAGGTGATGTAAATAAATTTTTCGAATTGCTTGATGAAAAAATAGATTTAATAATTGATCAATTACTTTGTAGATTTGAAATACAATCTAAAAAGAAGGTAAGAAATTATCCATTTTTAATGGGACAAGGAGTTTGGCTTGATTCAGATAAATTAAAAATAGATGATGAAGTAGGAGAAGTATTAAAACATGGTACACTTACACTTGGATTTATTGGGCTTGCTGAAACATTAAAAGCATTAATTGGTGTTCATCATGGAGAGAGTGAAGAGGCACAAAAACTAGGACTTAAAATTGTAGGTCATATGAGAGAGAGAATGGATCAAGCGGCTGCAAAAACTGGACTTAATTTTTCACTTATAGCTACTCCAGCAGAAGGACTTTCAGGTAGATTTGTTAAAATTGATAGAAAAAAATATGGAAAAATACCAGGAGTAACTGATAGAGATTATTACACAAATTCATTCCATGTACCAGTATATTATAACATAAATGCTTTTGATAAAATAAAAAAAGAAGCACCATATCATAATTTAACAAATGGTGGACATATTAGTTATGTTGAACTTGATGGAGATCCTACAAAGAATCTTGAAGCTTTTGAACAAATCATACGTTGTATGAAAGAATCAGGAATAGGATATGGTTCTATAAACCATCCTGTAGATAGAGATCCAATTTGTGGATACACTGGTGTAATAGGTGAGGTATGTCCTCAATGTGGAAGACGTAATCATGAAGAAAAAGATGTAGGAACTGAAAGAATAAAAAGAATTAGAAATTATACATATAAAGATGAAAATAAAGAAGATAAATATAACTTAGAAAGTAATGAGTTAGAAATAAAGATTTTAGATTAATAGAGGGGGTTTTTATTATGAAAATTAATGTTATAGGTGGAGAAATGGAACAAAGTGAGATAGACGAATATGTAAAATACGTAGAGCAACAATATCCAGATAAAAAAATAAATACATTAGATTTGAAAATAGATGGAGATTATGTTGATATGAATTATACATTTGAGTCATTACCTTTTGAGAGAATTAGAAGGATAACAGGATATTTAGTTGGAACTGTTGATAGATTTAATGATGGAAAAAGAGCTGAAGAAAAAGATAGAGTAAAACATAGCTTAGAGTGTGGTTGTTGCGATTTTTAAGAGGTGAATTATGTGGATAATGATAGCATAAAAATAGCTGGTATTGTAAAAGAATCAATAGTTGATGGACCAGGAATTAGGTATGTGGTATTTACACAAGGTTGTCCTCATAAATGTGTTGGGTGTCATAATCCACAAACTCATGATGTAAACGGTGGAAAAGTAGTTAATATTCAAAAAATAGTAGATGACATATATAAAAATCCATTAATAAAAGGTATAACTATAAGTGGAGGAGAACCCTTTATACAAGCAAAAAAAGTAGCTAAATTGATAAATCTGCTAGAAAAAAATAAATATAATATAATAGTATATACAGGTTTTTTATTTGAAGATTTACTAAAAAATGCTAATGAAAATAATGGATACTTAGATTTATTAAATTGTACTGATATTTTAATAGATGGAAAATTTGATATAAATAAAAAAAGTGAATTTGTAAAATTTAGAGGAAGTACTAATCAAAGATCCATTAGTGTTAAAGAAAGCTTAAATCAAGGTAGAGTTATATTATATGAATTTTAGGAGGAAGATATGCACTGTCAAAAATGTGGTTGTGAAGAAAGTAAAGTAATAGATTCAAGAATGGTTGAAGAGACTAATTCTATTCGCAGAAGAAGAGAATGCTTTAATTGTAAAAATCGATTTACTACTTATGAAAGAATAGAATATACTCCAATAATTATTGTAAAAAGAAATGGTATGAGACAACAATTTGATAGAGATAAAATAATTAATGGAATATTACGTGCATGTGAAAAAAGACCAGTATCTATAGATGTTATAGAAAAAACTGTAGATGAAATAGAATTAGAACTAAATAATTCTATGAAAAAAGAAATAGAATCTACAAAAATTGGTGATATAGTTATTGAAAAATTGAAGAATATTGATGAGATTGCATATGTAAGGTTTGCATCTGTTTATAGACAATTTAAAGATATTGATGAATTTAAAAAAGAATTAAATAAATTGTTATAACAACAAGAGAGTTTATATTAGTTTAATAATATAAATTCTCTTTTTTTAAGATTTTGTTAATATAAAACAAGTAACAAGTAATACAACACTAAATATTAATACTATAAAATTTTTTCTATTCATATTTTTTACCTCATTATTAATATTATATGGTAAATTATAAAAATAAATCATCGAATATTGTAAATTGTATAATATTAATAAATTTATTTATTTTATAATAATGTAAAGAATAAAAACTTGTACATTATAACTTGCATATAATATTTATAAGAAAGGTGATAAAATGAAGGTTAATATAAATTTAATTGATAAAGCTACTATTATATTATTAGTAGTATTAGTTATAATATGTAATTTTTTTATGATATTTGATATTAATAATAAATATATCGATATTAGTAAAAAATATGACTTTACATATGATATACAAAGTATAGAAATATATAATTATAATAATTGCGTGAAAATTACTGACAAAAATATAATAGATAATATATATAACAAAATAAAAAATATAAAAATACGAGATAGATATGTAGATATATATTTAAAAATATATAAAAATAAGAATATAGATAAAAATAGAATATATACTTTATATATAAATGGTAATATAGAAAATAAACTTAGTATATATAATAAGTTAATAATTATAAATGATAATTATTATGTATGTGATATAGATATATCAAAATACATAGATAATATATTTTACTTATACAAGGAGGCAAATAATAATGAAAATATCATCAAATAATATTACGTGTGATTGTTGTAATTTAGGTGAAAAAATATATTATCCGTCTAGGATTTTATCAGGAGCTATAAATGCTACATCTATTACACAAATAGTAGGGGCTAGTCAAAATTTAATTTTTACTACAAATAGGATAGTAAGAGGAACAGCTATATCACATGTATCATCAACATCAGATTTTAATCTTTTTATGGATGGAATATATCAAATTATTTTTACTAGTAATATAGCTCATAATACTCAAGATAATAATGCTTTACTTTCTACATCTATACAGTTAAATAATGGAATTATTTTAAGTACTATGGCAAAGGAAAATGTAAAGACTAATGAAATAAAGAGTATAACTACTCACACATTAGTTAATGTACCACAAAGTGTACCAGTTTCTATTAGAATTATAAATACAAGTGATTTTGATACAATATATACAAATACTAATATAACTATAATAAAGTTATAAATATATCTTTTATTGACAAAAGGGCTTTTTTATATTATACTTTAACTGTAAAATGTAAAAAATATATATAGTGTATTTTATTAAAATGGAGGCATTATGAAAGTAAAAGATAATGGGTTTGATTTTAGTTTCTTAAACAAAGTTATATACGTAGGAGCATTTATTGGACTATATTTTTTCCTAAAAAATTTAGGAATAATGGATAAAATAATTGAAGGTATAGTAGCACTTACTCCAGTATATATTGGAATATTAATATGTTGGATATCAATGCCACTTGTTAAATTATTAAAGAAAATTGGGCTTAAAAATAATATAGCATCTATAGTAGCTCTTGTTATTATATATTTAATTATAATAGTTGTATTGTCTACAGTTATTCCTATATTTATAAAAGAACTTACAAATTTGATAAAAGAGTTTCCTAACATATATTCTAATGTTGTAAGGATTGTAAATGAATTTTTAAGTTCAAAATTAAATATACAAAAAGGAATAGATGTATCTGAAACGTTAAAAAGTATTAATGTTACGGAAGACATGTTAACTAAATTAATGAATTATTCAATAAGTACTATACAAGTTATATTTAGTACTATAATTTCTATATTTACATCAATAGTAGTATCATTTTTTATGGCTAAAGATATGGATAAATTTAAAGAGGGATTAATAGCATTCTTTTCTAAAAATAGTAAAACTAATAGAAAATATAAAATGATAACAGAGATGGAACAAGAAGTAATGTCATATGTCAAAGGTGTTATAATTGAGAGTTTTATAGTAGGTTTAATAACAACAGTTGTATGTATAATTTTAAAATTAGATTACGCAGTTATTTTTGGAATACTTGTAATGTTGCTTAATTTTATACCATATATAGGAGCTTTGCTTTCATATATTATAGTATCATTATATGCACTTTCAGTTGGAGGACCTACTTTTGCATTAATAACTTTAATTTTAATGATTGCTATACAATTATTTGATGTAAATATTCTTCAACCAAATATTCTAGCAAAATCAGTAAAAATTCATCCAGTTATTGTATTTTCAGGTTTAATAGTATTTGAATTATTATTTGGTATAGTTGGTATGGTAATAGCTATTCCAATACTTGCAATATTAAAAGTATATGTAAAATATAAATTTAATTTAGATGATGAAGAAAAGGAAGTATTAGACAATAATGATAAATTAAATGTTAAGAAAAAAGATAATTTAGTTAAGAAAAAATAGAAGTAATAAATAATATCGCTATATAAAATTATGTAATTTTATATGGCGATTATTATTGACTATTTAGTAAATATGGTGTATAATATAAATGTAAAAATATATTAATCTTAAAAAAATTTTTTATGGAGGAGAATAGTTATGTTAGTTGAAAAATCATTTGTATTTTCATTCGGAGGAGCTGAAGATTTTGGAGAGATTTTCAAATTAAAAGGAAAGAAATTTACTTTGGATTTTTCCCCAAGACCTGTTGGAATAGGTTTTGCAATACGGGCAGGAGTTGATGTAGAAGATTTATCTTTTGCATCAAAAATAAATCTTATTATAAAATCAGAAAATCCCATTAATGCCAATGTTGAGTTCAAGACTATAGCTTCTGGTGGCTCACCGGAAGATGTTGAGAAGGTAACTATTTGTGGTGATAATGAGATTATAGTAGAAATACCTAAGTTGATGTCACCATTAAAAGAAATTGTTATCTTCTTTCCGAGAAATGGAAGAGAAGATGGTATTAAGCTTGATTTTGAAAAGATTGAGCTTATATAAGAAAAAGGGGCTGTAAAAAAAGTCCTATCAAAAATGAGTGAAAATTTTTTCACTCATTTTTGCATGAAAAAAGCTATCA
>CANQUF010000006.1 GCA_947626975.1 uncultured Clostridia bacterium | reverse complement strand
TTATATCAAAAAAAGTAGCCAATATTGGTAATTTTTATTTTCCCTTTTTTGGTTACTTTTATTTTATCATTTTTATTCTTGCTACCTACTGAAATTCACAATACTAAAAAAATAAAATAAATTAATTATTTTACTTAACTAAATCGTTCTCAACTATAAGTTTTGAAAAATGGTACAAAACTCAAGGATAATATAGTACATACTGAAAATAAAACAAAAAAATACCATTCTTTTTTAGAAAGATATTTATAAATCTATTCTATTAGTTCAAACAGAAATGTCATTGGTGCAGCTGACAGGACTTGAACCTGCAACCTTTCGGTTCGTAGCCGAATGCTCTATCCAATTAAGCTACAGCTGCATATATTTATTATACATTAATTTATTATTAATTTCAATATTTTTCATTTTTTTTACATAAAAAGTAGTAATTTAATATAAAATTTGATATAATATTTTATATTATAAATTTTGTTTCTGTAGCTCAGTGGATAGAGCAGCAACCTCCTAAGTTGTTGGTCGTGCGTTCGATTCGCACCAGGAACACCATTTCAAAAATTAAAAATCTTTGTAACACTTGATATAAGTAAGTTACAAAGATTTTTATTATTTTCTTAAAATATCTAATAAATACTTAAAGATATTTATTTTTTTGATAGTTATTATAAAAAATTTACCACATTTTTTCATTTTTTAATGAATAAAAACATACAAAGCATAAAATTAATACTGCTTTAATTTTTTTGTTATTCAATAAATAGTTTGTAATTCTCTATTTAGTTATTAACATATACACTACGGTCTTTCCATATGCCTGTTGTACATCAAAAATTGTTACATAACTTTCTTATGAAAGTATATAACATATTTGTTATGTATAATAAATTTTAGTTATATTTAAAAATTACTTCCAACTTGGGTTGATTTTGGAAAATTAAAGTAATTTTCGGGATTGTATACAAAAGATTGCCTTGATATAGTTACAAATTTTATTGAGAATATATCACAATATAACAAGTTATTATCTTGTATAGATCTTAATACTATATAACTTGCTCCTACTTCAAGTAATACTCCTGTTCTATCTTCTAAATATGTTGTACCTATTAAGAACTCAACTTTAACTAAATTTCCAATATACTTTTTCAAAAAAGCAGGCGTATATACCGAATTTTTTAAAGTTTCAGGAATAATCTGATTATTATTTATAATACTTGATTCTTCATTATTATCATTCATTAATTTTCCTCCTTTTTATGAATTGTAATAAAGAGGTGTAGGTGTAAAGAAACAATGCTTATTTAGCTTAGTATGAAATTTTCCAGTACCATTATATGGAAACTCTTGTGGGCAATTATTAGAAAAAGGATTCATAAACCATAAACATATTCCAATTTCATTTAAACTATTACCACTTAATGCCCAATCAGCTATATCGTAATGAATTTGCTCTGGATTCATATTATATATATTTTGTGAATTATATTTTCCTCTTATTGTATCTGTAGCACAATTAAACTGTCCTTTTTGCATTATGATATTTCTAATATTACCACCTGCAGATACTCTTTGATATTCACCACTTGATGAATTCACTCTATTCATTATTACCGTGGCAACTGCTTTCATACCATTTTCACCTTCGCCACCAGCTTCACACATAATTATTCTCGCTAATAACTCTCTATCTGAAAACCCCATAAATATTCACCTCTATTAATTAATTATATTATTTAAAAATAAAGTTGTGCTAAAAAAACAAAAACACATAAAGAATTAATATATATTTATATAATTCTTTACGTGCTATAATTCATTTTTATATTGTTTGTTTTTTCTTAACTCTCTAAAAAATTTAGTAATTATACTTGAACACTCTTCACAATCTTCTAAATATTCATATTCTACTTTATGTGTTGTATTAATATCTAGTATATTTGTTACAGAACCTACACACCCATTTTTTAAATCTTTTGCACCTATATATACTTTCCTTATCCTTGACTGAATAATAGTTCCTGCACACATAGGACAAGGTTCTAAAGTAACATATAAGTCTAAACCATCTAGCCTCCAACTATTTAATTTTTTACATGCCTTTTCTATACAAAGAATTTCAGCATGAGCAAGACTTATATTTTTACTTTCACGCAAATTATGTGCTCTTGCTATTATCTTTCCATCTTTTACAATTACCGCACCAATTGGCACTTCACCTTTAATATAGGCCTTTTTTGCCTCTTTTAGTGCTTCCATCATATATTTATTCAATTTATTCTCCTTCCTGTGAGAAATATGTTTGTAGTCCAATAAATATTCCCCATGCTATTTTATTTTGATAATCATCTGTTTTTAAAAGTTCTGTCTCTTCTGGATTACTAAGAAAACCACATTCAACAATTACAGCAGGTATAGTTAAATGATCCATTATATATATATCAGATATTGGCATAACTTTTCTATTATTTTCTATATCAATATTTTTATTTAAATTATCTTGTATAATCTCAGCAATATTTTTGCTTTTTTCATTATTTTTCTGATAAAATACTTGCCAACCTCTATATGAAGACGAAGCTGGATATTTATTTAAATGAATAGATACAAAAACATCACCATCACTATTATTACCTATCTCTACTCTATTTTTAGTATCACTTACTTTCTTTTGCCTTATACTATTGCTATCTAATGAATATATACCATTTTCATCACTTCTAGTAATAATAGCCTTAGCCCCACTTTGTTCAACTAATTTTTGTAATTTTAATGCAATACTTAAATTAATTGCTTGTTCTGAAGTACCATTAAATCCTATTGCTCCTTCATCAGGTAGTCCATGTCCCGCATCTATTACAATAACCTTATTTGTTATCGGTGTTGCATTTACTTGAATATCATCTTTATTATTTATTATACTATAAACTACAATAGAAAAGCAAATTAAACTCGTAATTAAAAATAATCTTTTAAGTGTTATATAATTTTTCATTTATCTCACCTTTTACATTTATATGTAAAAAATAATAATAAATGATTAGATATATACTTAAATAACTGTTATAGAACAAAAGTGACCTTCGTCACTCTCACATTTAAAATATTTGAAATGTGATTTTTTTCATGTATATCTTACATATACATATAAAGATGTTGTCTCTCAAGTCTCCACCTAAATATTAGGCAACTCTTTTCTTTATAGGACGTTGTTCTCGCCCTTTATCCATCGCAAGTTCTTCTTGGTTTGGAATAGTCTCTTTTATATATTTTCTTAATATATTTAAACTTTCATTTGCATTTACTTCTATTTTTTTCTCTTTTATATCATATATTAAAGTATTACTTACTTTTGTTACATGCCATATTAAATCTTTTATTATTTTCTTTTGCTCTTTTTGTCCTTTCTTTACTATATATTTAAAGCTTAGTTTCATTTTACTTTTTCACCTCGCTTTCTTTTTATAGTATTATACTGTTTAAACATATGTTTGTAAAGAATTTTAAAGATATTTTTTTGACTTTTCATCGCAAAATTCGACAAGTATTTAGAAAAAATTATTTTTTATGATGACTAAAAAGTTGTAAAATATATGTGTGTAAACTGTAAAATAGATAAGAAATATAAATGTTTAAACTTTATTAGTATAGTACTTTTATGTTAACCTACACTTTTTTGAATTTTTTCGGTATGACTTTCCTATTATATAAAAAAAGAGAGAAATACATTTTATTATATATTACTCTCTTTATTATTGTTTATTTTTATATTATTTATATAAAGTAACTTATCTTCATTTACTGATTTATTTATTATATCTATCATAGAATGTTGTTTTCCTATATTTGTTACATCTATTTGTTTAACACAATTTTTAAGCCATTTTAACTCTATAGACATTTTTTGAATTATTGCAAAAACTTTAACATCACTTAAAGAATACTTAGAAATATATCCTGATCCTTGCCTATGTTCAAATTCATTTCTTTTTAAAAATTTTTTTATTTCTATATATGCTTTGGTAGCTTTACTTTTTGTAAACTCTATATATTTTTTAGTATCCAAGTCAAAATTTAAAGCTTTTTTCATTTATATATTACTCCTTGTATTTATTTTTTCAACTTCATAATAGCTTTTTAAACAATCTTCTTTTTGTTCTCCTAGTCCATCTCCTTCATCTAAATACCAATACCACTTTTTAATTACTTTTAAAAACCAATTAGTATATGGTAATATTGCAGTAGATCCAAAAGCATTCCAATCACCTTCTTCACCTTCAAAATAGCCTTTCCTTGTTTCTTTAATTGTTTTACTATTATATTCTTTAAAATATTTTCTAATAATATTTAAACATTGTTCTTCTTCATATCCTTCTTTTTTTAATTTTTCTTTATCAAATATAAATTCCATTTTCATTTTATATTTTTCCTTTCCACTTTTACTACTTAAATATGTAAGTGTTTATATATACATTTTATAACTATATTCAAAAATAACATTATATCCCTGTATATTATATCTTATAAACAGGCGTTTGTAAATATTTTTTTATATTTTTTCATCGCATAATTTATATATATTTAATAATTAAAAAAAAGAATATCTAAAAATATATATTTCTAAATATTCTTTTATTAATTTATAACTTATAACTTTTTTATTAACTATATATACTCTATGTAAATAATATAAATAATACATATATTATAATAGCTCGTACTATTCTTTCAAATAATAAAGAAAAAATAAATATAGGTAATAACATTTTAGTATGAATACTATAATAGTTTTCCACATATTCCACATCATCTTTTTTTAATTTGGTTTCTAAGTATTTTTTTGCAATAGGAACAGATTTTATAACTGCATCAATTTCAAGCATTAATCTAGGAATTATAGAAATAATAATTATTCCAAAATATATGAATAAATACGTTATATTTACAAATTTAATAAAAGTTAATATAATCATTATTATAAAAGATAATAATTCTAAATTTGATAATATAAAATTAATATTTTGTAAAATTTTTGACTGTACAGAATGTCTACATTCATGTGCAACTACACAAATTCTACCAGATCTATTTTTATCATTAAACTTTTTTGATTTAGTAAGATATATAGTATCATTTAAATAAGTATAATAATTATTTTTTATATCGTTATCAAATACAACTTTTGTAGTCTTATTACCAATAATTTTTAAAATATCTTCTACTACTTCATAATTACTAGGTAATTTATCAATTATTTTATCTAATTTAATCCTTTCTTTTGAATTACTTTTTAGCATTTTTATATTTTTAACTAATCCCATTAAAAATCTACTATCTCCTTAACCATATATCCTATCATCTTTTGTACATCAGCAAGCATTACATTAATTTTCATTTCTACCTCTAGCAATTTTCTTGAATCTTCATTATGTATTACTATTGAATATAAATGTTCCATTTCTTTTCTTTTCTCATCAGTTAATTCCTTTCCATTTATATACTCAAGTTGATAATCTTTTTGTTTATCTTTAAAATTTTTCAATATATTATATTGAATACTATTTTTTTTAATTTTTTCTTTTAAATTAATATACTCTATATATTCATCTGTTTCTTTAAAGGATTTTACAAGTTCATTAATTTTTTTATTTAAATCTTTATTTTTCATTATTTTCATTCCTTCCATATATATTACTATTATACAATAAAAATAAAGAATTGCAAATTATATTTAACAATTCTTTATTTACATTTATAATTATTACATTTCATATAATGATGTTAATCTTTCATATGCTTTTTTTAAATTATTATAGTCTTGTGATGGTAAGTTTGCTGAATTACTATTTACTAAATCATTTGATATTATATATATAGTCTTTAAATTTTTTGATGATAATTGTGTCCATAAAAATATAGGATTTTTAGTATTCATACTTACAGAACTACTTATTACCTCACCTTTTTTATTTTTAACTTCTTTTTTGGTAAACTCAATATTTGCAATAACACTAGTCCTGTTTAGATATGTTTCATATGATCCAAAAAAATCACCTAATGAATAAACAGCATATACATGATTATTTTTATTATTTATTTCTACTTGATCCTCAAAATACTCTTGCGGTATATTTGAACCTGTACCAAATACAACATTAACTCCATTATTTACTAAAAGTTCTACACTTTCTTTTTGAATATTAGAAACAAGATTAGAATCTTCATTAGGAATGCATAAATATGATATAATAAAATCAACATTTTTTTCGTTTAAATATTTAACATCTTTTTTTACAGTATCTTCATCTAATATATTTATTAAATAACTATCTTTATCACTTAATTTTTCCTCTGACTTTACTGTATATGATAATATACCTAATTTTATATTATTTTGTTCTATTACAATTGGATCAAGTATTTTACTTTCTGATTCATTTATTCCTATTTGTTTTATATTCTTATCATTTAATATATTAATTGTCTCACTAATTCCATCTGAGCCATTATCAAAAGCATGGTTTGTTGCTGTTGCAAGTACTGATATATTTAAATCTTTTAAATTATCTATTAACTGTGCTGGTGCTTTATATCCAGCTTTTTTTGTGCTAACAAAATTTTTTGAAGTATTATTAGTTACTGGTGTAGCTAAACTTGCAAATACTAAATCAAATTTTTTTAATTCGTCTTTTACTTTTTCTGTACCAGATAAGAAATTATAACCCGAAGATGTTTTAGAAGCATTTATTGTATCAGTAGTAAGATAAATATCTCCTAACGCTGCTAACTTTAGAGTGCTTTCTTCTAAATTTGTTTTATTACTTGAAAAACCTATAATATTATTTATAGTGTTATATAACCAAACCTTTTCTTTATCTACTTTACCAATAGTGTACATAGCTAAAAGATATAACTGATAAGCCATAAAAATAAATATTAAAAGCCAAATTACCATAGAAATGATATGAGATTTTTTTATATCTTCTTTTTTCGTTTTTCTATTTTTATTGCTTGTGTATTCAGAATTATAATATTCATTATTTATATTTCCTTTTCTCATTTACTACTCCCCATTATTAATTATTAGCTAATATATTTTTATTATACACTAAAATATTCTAATATTGCAATAACTTATAAATATTTTGTCGAATTTTAGATAAGATATATTTACTTATATATTTTTATATGAAAATATCTTAGAAAAGTTAAAAAAATAAATAGAAATATTAGAAAGATTAGAGATGCACTTTATATAATTAGAAGAATTTAGAGAAAGTAAAATTTGACATGTATACAAAATTAAATTAATGGTTAGCATTAATATATACTAGGAATTAGAAGTAAATGAAGCTATGTATAAAAGATTATAAAAATAAACAGAAAGAACATTAAAATATTTTATGAATGAAGCTAAAACAAATGCTTTAGCAAAGTTAAGAAAAAATGCTAAATGGAATATGGTTCGAGTTTGTCAGGTACTATAAAATAAAGTAATGAAAAAGATTCATGAAATAATTATTTAAAAATAATTTAGAAATAATAATATTACTATTTTTATTTATTGCTATAGCCAGACTAAAATTTCTTTTTGAAAAAATATTTTACTGAAACAAACTATAGGAATTAAATTAGAAAAAAATTACATTAGATTACAAAATTCTACTTGACTACTAGATAACTTTTCTTTTCTTGAATTAATTAATTTTGTCATATTTTGAATTAAATTATTTTCTATTAAACATTCTTTACTATTTATAACATTTTTAATTTTTGAAGAAAGCGTTTTTGCTATTGTATTGAGATTTTCTATATTAAATTTATCATATTCTTGATACCATTTATTACACATATTTTTAAATTCTTGAGTTTTATCGAAAAATTTATTTATTGTATTTGTTATTTTATTACTAAAATCATTACTGTTTATAAAATTTTTAGTTTCATCAATAAATCTATTAATTACAGGAGCTAATAAATTATTTTTTAAATACTTATTTGTTACTATATCTATTCCTGCAGATAGTGCACAAGAAAGTCCTCCAGCCGTAGCAATATTTTTTATATTGTTTATATCCTGAATTACATTCTTAGGAATAGACAATAATTCTAAGCCTTCTCTTATGCTACTTTTTACTGCTGTACTTACTATATTTTTAAAATTTTTAGTTTTAAATGCATCTTTAACATCTATTAAAATATCTTTTGTACTACTGTTAACTGGTAAAGATTTTATTATATAATTCGTACCTTTATCAATCAAATTAGATAATATATTAGAAAAAACATTAATATTTTGAACTTCTAATATATTTTTATCTTTAGTTATATCTATATCGTTTGATATATTTTTTGTATTTGTTAATGTTAAAAAATTTTCCATACTTTATCCTCCTTAGTTATTATTTATTTTTACATATCGTTTTATTTTAGAAAGTATTTTTTTTAAACTAATTTCTAGTTTTTCATAAGTTTCTATATTATCAATTTTTAAAATATCATATAATCTATTTAAATTTAAATTAATATTAATATCACTTTTTGCACCATTTAAATATTCTTCTAGAATATTTAAATATCTAATATTTCCTATTATTTCATATTTTTTAAATATAGATTTTATTTGATTTTTATCTAATGATTCATCTGTAAATTTATTTATAATTATACATATCTTACTTTTATTTATATGCCATATACTTTCTAAGATATTTAATAATTTACATGCTTGTCTTAAGCTTATGTAATTTGGATTTATTACAAAAACTATTAAATCGGAAATATTTAATGTATATGGTACTATATCTAAAAAACTATCAGAAGGCAAATCTACAATTGTATAACTCGCCATTTGTTTTATATCTTTATATATTCTTTTATAGTAATCTTTTGATATTCCTTTTATATTAGTATTAATATTAGAAATATTTGTAAGATAATATAAATTACTATATTTACTGTCTTTTATTAAATTATCCTCTAATAATTTTATATTATTCTTTTCATTTTTATATTTATCAATAATTTCTAAAATCAAATCGTTACTACAATAAACATTATTTATTATATCAATGCTAGGATTTTGAAAGTTCATATCTACTAAAACTAATTTTTTATTTATTATCTTTGATATATTTTTTGCTATAATACTTGAAATAGTAGACTTACCAGCACCATTTGTACCATATATTGCAATAAGATATGGCTTAATACAGTTATTTCTTACTTTAATATTTTCAGTTAGATAAGTATTATTAGAAGGTGCTACATATATAACTTTATTATCGTTATCAACTAAGCTACAAATATTCTTTATATCTATACTTTCTCCTTCAATTATATTAAATATCTCATGTGCAAACAAAAACTCCTTATATTCTTTAGTTAATTTATCTACTATCAAAATTACTTTGTTATTACTATTTATATCTTTTATTTTTTTTATATATATTTTTTTATTCATTTTTCCAAGCAAATTATCTTTTGTTATAACTATATAACTTTCTTGTCTTTTTTCTAAAAATTCTATTACATTTTCCATTGTTGTTATATCGTGATTATATACTCTATCTTTATATATATTGTCTAACTCACTTTTTATATTTATATTATCCAAAGCAATTAATATTTTCAAGTTATATCCTCCTCAATAATACTTTTCTCAAAAGTATTAGATTTTACTTTTAAAACTGATTGTGTATTTTTTAATATCATATATACTTCACCTTTATCTAAGGTAGATATTATAATTTGATTATCTTTATTTAATATATTTAATTTTTCAAGTATCTCAAAATCTTCATAATTTAATCTAAAAAACATTTTAAAATTACAATTATTTAATATACTTTTTCCATAATTTCCATTATCTAATTTAAAAAAATCTGAAATATCCTGTGTAATGGCAACTATACTTGCATTTTGTTTTCTTATGGATTTAAACATTTCAAAAATATAATGTGATAAATTGTTTTTTAAATTATTACTAATATATTTCCATATTTCATCTATGTAGATTATTGTTTGAAGAATATTTTTATTTTTTAAATTATTCTCTGCTTTATACTTAAGATTCCTATTTATATCTTCTAAAAAGTATTCCATAAAAAAATTTACTTTTTTATCATCAATATTATTCATATTAAAAGAAAATAACATATTTTCATAATTAATATTTGTTATATTTGATATTGAAGGATATTTTTCTATTATATTTATTTTAAATAATTCTTTTAATTTTTTTAACTTTATATTATCGTATACATCCTTTAAAGTAGGAAAGCAATCAGAAGTTTTTAATTTTTTATTTACATAAATATTTCCGTTTTCACTTTTTATATACAAGCTTTCTACATCATTTGTTATTTGAAACTTTTTATACGCTTGTATAATTGCTTTTTCTATTTCTAAATAATATTTATCTTTTTTTTCTAAATCTAAATCTTCAAATATTAAATTCAAAATTAAATTATTAATCTTATTTACTTTTAAATCTAAAAAATTACTTCCATATATTTCTATATCCATTTTAGTTATCTCTAATATATTAAAGTATTTTTTATCATCTTTTCCAAGTGAAATATACTCTCCTTTTAATTTCTTTATTAAAGTAATATACTCTCCCTCAAGATCAAATATGATTTGATTTTTTCCAGAAAAATAATGCCTTAAAATTAATATTTTAGTAAAATATGACTTACCTGAGCCACTACTACCAAATATACACATATTAGAATTTAAATATTTATTGTTAAATATATCAATATTACATATTGTATTTTCTTTTAATAATATTCCAAACATAATACCATTTTTATCAAAAATATTTCTAGTAAAAAAGGGGAAAATATATGACATTGTAGAAGTAGTTATATTTCTATAATTTTGCTTTAATAAATTATTGTTATAATCACATACTGGTAAAGATAAAAGATATTCATCTAAGTGTCTAAAATTAGTTATTTTTGAAATTAAATTTTTTGAATAAAGTCTACTTTGAGTAGTTTTAAGAATAGTTAATAGTTCATCCTTTTTTTTAGTATATATAGTTAATATAATATTTATATAGAATACTTCTTCATTATTTATTTGTATATCATGTCTTAACATTTTAGCGTCATCTTTTACTTTTCCAAGTATATCTATATCTATTTGATTTTCTTTAGCAGTTTTTTTCTCACTGCCGTTTACTGATATATAATATGTTAAATCTTTTAGTATTTTAGCTGTATCTTGTTTTTGAATATATAATGATAAATCATATTCAATATCTTTCGGTATACTTTCAAAAATCTCATTAAACGCTATTTTCTTTGGATAATCAGATATTACTATACTTGCAATATATTTATCATCAACTCTAATATATTTAAAGTTAGTATTATCAATATATGATGGTAACATATCAATATTATACATATTTCTCCTTTCTATACATACTCTTTATTTATACATTCATATAACATTTGTTTTATATTATCTACTCCACGTAATCTTGATACATTACATCCTATTTTATTTAATTTTTTTAAACTTTTTTCTATATTATATATTTCTTTTTCATTAGTTATATCCATTGAAAAAACAAAATAATACTTTGTTTCATATATATTTGCTTTATTCAATAATTTTTCTAAATTATCCATATATTCATCATATAGTGATATTACTTTATTTTTATTTATTATATTTATATTAAGTTTTTTAGTATTTTCAATATATTTACTTATATCTAACTTTTTATTTATAATTAATATTTGAAAATTTATATCTATTTCTTTTAATATTTCAGTATAGCTAGTTATTATATTATTTTTAGTATCTTTTGACGAATCTAACATTATTAATGGATCTATAGTATATATGAAAATTTTAAATGTTAAATTACCTTTTTTAGATAAAATATATTCGTCTGTTATATCTGTAAATTTGTATATACTAGTTATGTCTTTAAATTTTTTAAAATTTAACAGTACTACACCTCCTTATTTATAATAAAATTTTAGAAAAAAGTTTCTATTATATACTTTTATACCTTAGGATTTTAATTTAAAATTAAATAATTAAATTTCTGAAAAAATTATATTGATAATAAATATGAAAAAAATTATTATGAATAATTTATATGATAAAAAAATATGATTTTAATATATAGGGATTATACTCTTATTTTTTTTATTTGTCAATACTTAAGCTTTGACTTTTGATCGCAAGTTTCGACAAAAAATTACATAATTGTTATTAATTAGAATAATTTATCATTCACATATATATTAAAATTGCATATAATTATTATATATTAAAGGAGATGATTAGTATGAATGAAAATAATCAAAATAACTCTAATACAATGATAAATCAAAAATTAGTAGAATTATTATCAACAATTGATAAAAGTAAAATTGAACAAGTAAGTAGAATGGTTCAAAACATGTCTAGTGAAGATTTAACTAATTTAGTAGGAATGCTTAGCAAAAATAACAAGAAATAATTTATGAATGAAAATAATGAATCTAGTAATGTAGTTGATAACTCAGCAATATTAGAACTTATTCAAAGCATTCAAGACAAAATGAATAACAATACAAATGAAGATAAATTTAATTCTGATAATTATAATGAAAACATAGATACATATACTCAAAATTCAAACACTGATACATCTAATAATACAGAAAATATTATTAACAATAAAAATAGTGAAAATAATCAAAATAGTAAAAGCTTTAATTTATCAGATATATCATCAATATTAAATAATTTTGATATTTCTGGGATATTAAATTTATTATCAACTACGAACAAAAATACAAATAATGAAAATAATTCAAATTTTAATTTTGATAAAATTGATCCAAAAATATTAGAAAAAATAACAAAGGTAATTATGTCAATGTCAAGGAATGATCCTAGAAAAGATTTATTAAACTCATTAAAACCTTTTTTAAGAAAAACAAGACAAGACAAAATAGGAGAATATATTTCAATACTTAATATTATAAATGCAATACAGATTTTTTATGATAAAGGTAGTGATGAAAATGTTAAGATATAATATGAGTTATCAAAATTACAATCCATATATTAACAATTACTATAATCCATATAACAACATTTCCTCTACCTATTATCATCATTATACAAGCAATATTCCAAATACTTATGATGAATTTTATTTAGATAAGATAAATAAAGACGATTCTAATGTTGTACAAGATAATGAGGATGCTAAAGAAAATAGTAGTTGTACTGATAATTCTAAAACTGATAGAAATACTAATAATAAATCTTTTAAGATTGGTCCCTTATCATTTTCAAAAGAGAGTATTAATATATTTGGATTTGATATTCAAATAGACGATTTAATTCTTATTGGACTAATATTATTTTTATTAATTCAATCTGATTGCGATTATATATTAATTATAGTTTTAGGATTAATACTTTTTAATGTTTCATTTGATTTATTTAATATTTTTAAGTAAATCTTTTTCCTCATTATAGTATTTAACTAATAATTTATCAATTTCAACACTAGTCTCATATATTTTTTGATATGAGTCTTCTTTTAATACCTGATTTTCTAGTTTTTCTTTTAAAGAATTAATTTTTTCTATAGTCATTTTATCATCTCCTATACTAACATTTTACATTTGATTAATTATTTTGTCAATATTTTTAGTCAACAATTGGTCGCAAGTTTCGACAAAATATTTACTTTTCACACTTACTCATATATTATATGTATATTATTATACTTTATAACAATATATATAAGAAACTAATAAACTATAGGAAAGTATTTTATTACTTATTTTAATCAAATAATATTTTATTTATATTTAATTAATATAAAAAGTGATTAATAATTAATTTCTATTTTATTAGAATTAATATTAATCACTTTTTTTTACTTTTCAGTCACTATTGAAACAACTCTTTTATCATTTTCTAAAGACATTAAAAAATCTTTTATATCATTTGGTGTAATAGTATTTATAATATTTACATCTTCATACATATTTGAATCATTAATTATACTATCTATTATTCTTCTATAACTAATACTTAAATTATCTGCGCAAAAACAATTATATCCTATTTTTTTTCTTTTTATAAGCTCGAATAATTCTGTATCTATTTCTCTTTCTTTTAATTCATCTAAATACCTTATTAAATCTTTTTTTAACTTTTGAATATTTGTTGAACTACAACTTATTATTACATGTGAAAATTCATTACTACCCTCATAATCAAAACTTAATTCCTCACTTATCAAACCTTTATCATATTCCTCTTGATAAAAATCAGATAATTTTGAAAAATACATATCTGATATAAACTCAGAAATTATTTGTCTTTTAACAGAATTATTTCCATTAGTTGGTTTTAATTTATACCCAATACACATAAGTGGCATATATATATCCATCTTTTTTGTTATTTCTTTTTCATATATGCTATCAGGTTCCTCTTCATAAAATTTTTCTATCTTTAATATTTCTTTAGTTTTATCATAATCTTTTTCATATTTTTTTATATTTTTTTCGATTAAATTTATTGTACTCTCTACATCTACATCTCCAACTACTAAAAAGAACATATTCTGTGGACTATAAAATGTATTATAACATGTATATAATAATTCTTTCGTTATATGAGAAATTGATTCAATTGTTCCAGCAATATCTATCCTTACAGGACTATTTATATACATAGCTCTTAATGTATTAAAATATACCATAAAATTAGGTTCGTCATCATACATACTAATTTCTTGACCAATTATTCCTTGTTCTTTTTCTACATTTTCATCAGTAAAATATGGTTCTTTAATTAATTTTACTAACATTTCAATTGATTTTTCAAATTTTTCAATTGTCTCAAAATAGAAAACTGTTTGATCAAAAGATGTATATGCATTTGATGATACACCCATTTTACTAAATAAATCAAGAGCATTTGCACCTTCTTTTTCAAATAATTTATGTTCAAGGAAATGTGCTATACCATCTGGTACTTTTATTTTTTTTCCTGTAGCTATATCTACAAAATTATTAGTAATAGAACCATATTTAGTTCCAAACATTCCAATTTTCTTTTCAAATCCAGGCTTTTTGCATATATATACATTTAATCCATCTTTTAAAGTAGTAACATATGTCTGTTCATCTAGTTCCTTACACACTTTAACATCTATTTTATTTATCATGAGAACCTCCTAATAAAAAAATTCTACTTATATTTATTCGTTTTGATATTTCTATAACATCTTGTTTAGTTACACTATCAATCTTATCTATCATTTCTTGTAAAGATATATTTGTTGTATTTGTTGCAACTAGGTTCATCATAAACATCTTAGCAAGTGAGATCTTTGAATCATTCCATTCTTTTAAATCAGAAATCAAGCTATCTTTAGCAGAGTTAAATTCTTCATCTGTGATATTTCCAATTTCAATTTGATGTAATTCATTATTTATAACTTGCTTTGCCTTTTCATAATTTTTCTTTTGTATTCCAGCATATATTATTATCATATCTTTAAATCTATAATATCTAGAACGCACTGTATATGCTAAAGATTCTTTCTCTCTAAAATTTTGAAATAATTTTGAACTAGGTGTACCACCTAATATTGAATTATATACATTAAGTACATAAAAATCATTATCAGATACATTATTAATCTTTAAGCCATATGTTATAACACTTTGTGTTGTATCTTGAGTTTCCTCAGTTTCTAATATATTATAATTTGTATTTAATTTTATATTTTTATCTAAATCATTTATTTTTAATTTTGAATCTAACTTTGAATTAAAAATAGTATTTATATTTTTATCTATATTTTCATATCCATCTAGATTTCCTGATATTACAATATTTATATATGAATTATTTAGCATATCATAATACCTTTTATATAGCGATTTTGAAGTAATATTTTTTACATCATCAATATTACCATATATGTATTCACCAAAAGGCTCACCTTTACACATCATTTCTTCAGTTTTTAAAACACCGTATTTTAATTTATCATCTTTCTTAGAATTTATTTTTTCTAATATTGATATTTTTTCTCTTTCCACTAAATCTTTATTAAATTCTAAATTATCTACACTAGGCTCAAATATTATATTGTATAAAAATTCTAATACGCTATCTACTACATCAATATTATTAGGTAAATACTTTTTATTAATACATTCTATTCTAAATTCTAAATTAAATAAATCTCCATATTTTTCAATATTTACATCAAAATTTGAACCATATAATGAATATAATTGCTTCATAATATCTTTTTGAGTAACATATTTTTTACAAGATTTTGCCATTACTTGTGATAGCACTGCATTTTCTGATATTTCTTTTCTATTTAACTGCATTATAAAGTTAACGGAAAAATATATACTTTTAAATTTTTTATTATTAATTTTATATATATTTACCATAAAATTCTCCTTTCATGAATTAAATAATAAAGTCAAGCAAAAAATCCTGACTTTATTTTATTATTAATTATTTGCTAATAATTCTTTTACTATATCACTAACCACTTTGCCATCTGCCTTACCTGCAACTTTTTCTTTTATATCCTTCATAACTATTCCCATATCTCTTGGTGTAGTTGCTTTTGTATTTTTAATTGATTCTTTTACTAGTTCTATAATTTCTTCCTTTGTTAATTGTTTAGGTAAATACTTTTCTAATATTTCTATTTCTTGTTTTAAATTATTTACTATATCATCTCTTCCACCATTTTGATATTCTGGAATTGACTCTTTTCTTTTCTTTACTTCCTTTGCTACAATTTCTTGCATTTGACTTTCTGATAAAGTAATTTGTTTATCTTTTTCTACTTGTAATATTGCTGCTCTAAGACAAGTAATTGTATTTTTCTTAATATCATCTTTCTCTTTCATCGCCTCTTTTAATGCTTTTAATAATTCTTCTTTCAAATTTATCTCCCCTTTTTATTATATTATTATTATATATTAATATTTAACTTTATATACATTTTTATATATTTTACTTTTTAATTTTATTATCATTGTTAAAGTTTTCACTAATAGTATTATCATGAATATGTTTTAATTTTTGATTTTTCATACTTATTATTCCCATTGTTACAAAAGATATTAGTGCAAGTATTAAAAGTAATAATTTCCATATATCTGTAGATATTATTACTACAGCAATTATAGAAAATATCGTAGTAATTGTATATAGAATTAATACTGCTTGTTTTTGTGAAAATCCCATTTTAATAAGTCTATGATGTATATGTGCTCCATCTGGTTTTAATATTGGTTGACCTTTTACAAGACGCCTTATCATTGCAAATAAAGTATCAAATATAGGAACTCCTAATGTAAGTATTGGTGCTATTATTGCAAGAATAGTATAACCTTTAGCACATCCTAAAATTGAAACTACTGCTAATGTAAATCCTAAAAAATTTGAACTACAATCTCCCATAAATGTTTTTGCTGGATTAAAATTATATGGTAAAAATCCAAGAGTTGCACCAACTAAAACTGCTGTTATTATTATTGACTCTAAACTAGATGATGTTGCAATAAATATAATGATAAGCGCTGTAGCAGAAATAGCTGTTATTCCTGCAGCTAGTCCATCTAATCCATCAATCAAATTAATAGAGTTTGTTATTCCTATTATCCAAGCTAATGTAATTGGAATAGAGAAAATACCAAAATCAATTACATCAGTATAAATAAATGGTATTTTAACTCCAGTTATTCTAACACCAAAAATATATACAATTATAGAAGCTACTAATTGAAATATAAATTTATATCTTGCCTTTAAATTAAAAATATCATCAAGTAATCCCATTGTAAAAATTATTATACCAGCTAGTACATATCCAACAAATTGTTCGTTTAATGCTATTCCCTCAATATTTTTAGTAAGAAAATAATATATAGCTAGTCCAATATACATTGAAACAACAATTGCTATACCTCCTACTCTTGGCATAGGTTTATTATGAATTCGCCTACTATCATTTGGTATATCTACTAAATTAAATTTCTTAGCAAATTTAATAACTATAGGAGTTAAGCTAACACATAGTATAAATACTATTCCAACTAAAAAATATATTATCATATATTGTGTCATATATAACTTTCATCTCCAGTACTTTTTCCTAATTTTTCTATATTTCTAATTTTTTGTAATCTCCTATCATGTCTTCCGCCCTCATAAAAGTTATTAATAAATGAGTCTACAATATTTATAGCATTATTTTTATTTTTAAATACCTCAAGTCTTGAACCCAAACAAATTACATTTGCATTATTATGCCTTTTCGACATTTGGGCCATATATTCATCAGTACAGAGTGCAGCTCTTATTCCCTCTACCTTATTGCATGCAATTGATATACCAATACCTGTTCCACAAATTGCTATACCTAAATTATTATTTTTCTCTAATACTTTTTCACATATTTTATATGCTATATCCGGATAATCATCATCAGCTTTTCCTTCATCAGTAATAATATTATAATATTCTATTTTCTTTTTTTTCATATAATCTATTAATGTATTTTTTAATTCAATTCCTGTATGATCAGAACCAATTATAATCATATTTCCACAACCTTTAAAATTTTTCTATTAATTTATCAACATACTTCACAATTTCACTTGCACAATTTTCATATACATTAAGACTAAGTCCCCAAGGGTCGTCAATATCTTTGTATTTTGTATTTGGTTCAATATATTCTTTTAAAGTATAAACTTTATTATTTAAATTAGGATACATTGACAAAATATCATCTTTATGTTTTTTAGTCATACATATTATTAAATCCATATCTAAAATATCAGATTCTTGAATTGGTGTTGCTCTATGATTTTCCAAATCAACATTATATTTTTTCATGGCTTTGATAGCATTTTGTGTAGATTTATCACCTAAAACTGCATATGTTCCACTAGACGTTATTAAATATTCATCACCTTTACCAATATCAATAATCTTTTTTTGCATGTAATAATGTGCCATTGCACTTCTACAAATATTTCCTGTACATATAAACATTATTTTTTTCATTTATTTTTCAACTCCTAATTTATATAATATTATCATAAATATTACTTAAAGTCAATTAATATTAATCAGTATATAAGCCTATCTTTTATAATTTATTATATCAATATTTTTTTATTTTATAATTATTTTTTGTTTAATTTATATTTAACTAATAATTGCTCCAAGTATTATTCCAAAAATATACATAATATGTACTTTTTTACTATCTATAACATTTTTAGAACTTGGTATTAGATTACATGATACAATATACAACATTGCACCTGAGGCAATAGACATACTTATAGCAACGGATATATTAGATACATTTCCAATTATATTACCAATAAAAGCTCCTATTCCTAAAAATATCCCTATAATAATGCCATCTAAAGCAATTTTTATTCTTTTTTTATTAGAAAGTTTTCCACTCATACCAACAATAATTCCTTCCGGTATATTATGAATTAATATAGATATGATTATTGAATATCCTAAAGCTGTAGAATATGCAAGACTACTACCAATAGCAATTCCTTCAACTATATTATCAATAGACATTGCAATTACTATAACAATTTGCATTATATAATATTTTAAATCTTTTTGTATTTTTGTATATTTATTTTTATTATTATAATATACAAATTTATCTATTATATAAATTAAAAATATACCTATAGCTAAACCAATTAAACTAAATGACATATTAGCTATTTTAAAAGTTTCAGGTAACATATCAAAACATACAACTCCAGTCATAATTCCCGCTGTCAATTCTAAAAACATTGCAAATGATATTTTTGAATCTGTCTTAATATAACTGCCTATTATACATCCTATTATACTACTTATTATACCTAGTATACACATTATTTCCATAACAAATATTGAATTAATCATAACTACTCCTAACTTATATATTATCTATTCTATTAGCTTATACAATAATATATGCCATGTAGTATTGATTTTTAAACAATTTTATGGTATAATATTAACATAAAATATTTTTTTAAAAAGGAGATAATTCGAATGGAAAATCAAAAGCAAATGAAAAAAAATGTAAATGTGGCCTCTTTTAAAATGCAGATGTTTGCAATGTGGAGCTTTCTCTTAGTTGCAATAATTATCTTTTCAATTCTTTATTTTTGGTCTTATAAATATTCAGAAGATATTAATATTGAAAATATAGCAATTGAAATAAAAGATACTTTATCTGATTGTATAAAGTCAGATATATGTTTTGTAAATAAGATAAAAAATTCAACTAAAGAAAATTCTAGTGATGATATTATATCACACAGTAATATAACAGATTATGACAGCGATATTATTATTGTATATAAAAATAATTATTTATATTTAAGTAAAGAAGAATTTACAAATTTCTGTATAGAAAATTCAGACAACTTAAATAACATTGATATAATTAAATCATCAATATCATTAGAAGTTTCAGAAAATGAAATTGAATTGATGGCACGCTCAATTTATTGCGAGACTCTAGATGGTACTTTTGAGGATAGTCTTTCAGTTGCCGCAACAATGGTAAATACATATATGTCAAAAAATGATGTAACTATGTATGATCTTATATCTGGTAATCAGTTTGCAAATCCTGATTATGGAGAAATAGAAGAATATAACTTCTATAATGCTGATATTAGTGAAGATCATCAGTATTATCAAGCAGCTGTTATAGCACTTGCAGGTGCAGATCCAACTGGTGGTTGTAAAGCTTTTTATATGCCATCAGATCCAATTGATCAGGATTGTTGGCATGAAAGCTTAGAGTATCGATACACAAGTCCTAACGGACACCGGTTTTTCTACTATGACTAAAAATTTAAAGTAGCAAGAAATTAATGTTTTCTTGCTACTTTTTTTGTAATTCTTTTTACAATAGTTCCTCTTTTACGTTTCATAATTTTTTGAAGTCTTGCTCTTTCTATCGCTTTATTATATACTATTAATTCTTTTTGTGCAATTCCTTTTTCATCTTTTTGATTTACTGTCTCTTCTACATTAAATTTAATTCTTTTATACTCTTCATCACTAAGTTTACTTAATTTAGAAATTATTTTATACATTTCTGTTTCATCATTAAAGAAATATCCATTTTTTCCTTCCTTTATTTGATCTTTATTTATTTCATCTACTCTTTGTAGCACAGGAAGTCCCATTGCCATTCCTTCTAACATTGATATTGAATTCATTTCAGTAAGTGAAGAAGTTAAATATAACTTTGAAATTGCATAATATTTTGGTAATTCTTCATGAGGAATTTTTCCAGTAAATATAACCCTATCATCAATACCTAAATTTTTAGCCTGTATTTTTAAATTATCTAAATCTGGGCCATCTCCTACAGCTAAAAAGTAAATATTATCATTTTTGTCAATTGTCTTAGCTAAATAATCTAAAGTTACATTAACACTTTTTTCAGTTCCCATTCTTCCTACAAAACAACAAATAAAAGCTTTTTCTGGAATATTTAATTGTTTTTTTAGATTTTTTATTTCTTCTTCTTTTACATTTTCAGGATTAAATAAACTCAATTCAACTGAATTTGGTAAAATTCTTACCTTTCTTCTATGACTAGTCTTTTTTATATATTCAAAACATTTTGGTGAAGGACCTACTATAGCTTTTGCTCTACCTGCATATATACCTAAAAATTTATCTAATATTTTCCCACTTACAAGCCTTGCAAGTACTTTAGGCATAACATAATATATATAATCATCATAAGCAGTATGTAAAGTATAAACCAAAGTAGTTTTTAATTTTTTTGCAGCCCATATTCCAAATAATCCCATACTAAACTCTGTATGAATATGTATTATATCAGGTTTAAATTCTTTTAAATATTTAAGTCTAGTTTTACTATATGGATATGATACTCCAAATCCATAAATACTTTTTATACTTTTAGCAGGACAATACAAAACACCATCTTTAATATAATGCTTTCTAGTAGTAGGACTACATGTAACTATAAGTACATCATGACCTAAAGCTTCCAAACCATCTTTTAATGTTTTAACATGAGTTGTAACTCCATTCATATATGGAAAGTATGTTTCAGTTAATAAAGCTATTTTCATATATCTACTCCTTAAATTCTACAAAATAATTATATTACACATATATAAAAAAATCAATACATTAATCTTATATTTATTTTTCAAGTAAATAACCATCTAAAGTAATATTGATTATCTCATTATCAGAACTAGAATATTGTATTAATAATGAGAGTATATATAACGACTTGTTATTATTTAAAATTAATGGATTTTGAGATTGTATTTTACTTTCATTTAGATTTTTATTAATTATATCATTTACTATATTTGATAAATCTATGTTTTCAATAATCTTATTACTATAATCTTTTATTTCTATATTATTTAAATCAACTTTTTTACTTTCATATACTCTAACTTTTGTAATTTTTGAATAATCTACAATATTAATAGTACTCTCAGGTATTTTAATATTTATTGATCTAATTTCTGATTCTTTATTTATATTAGCTGAATTTGTACTATAATCTAATATTTCTTTATCATTTCTTGCTATATAATTTGGAATATATTTTTCGCTATTATATTGTTTTTTTAAATATTTGTATGCACTATTTACCTTTTCTTTATTTTTTATATTTAGATTGTTAAATTCAGTCTCATTATAAAATGCTCTCTTTAATATATATGATTGGTTCATATTAGAAACAGATACTAAATTAAGTGGAGATATAAAAGTAATTGTTATTATTGTAATACTTGAAATAAGTAGTAATTTTAATTTTTTATTAATTCTAAATATCGTAAGTGTCAATATTATAATCTCAAATATTAAAAACATATATGATATATACCTTAATGGTGTTATACCTTTGTCTATATATCTTTGTATAACTGAATACAGTTGTAAAAATACAAAAGGAATAAATAAATATGGTAATGTTTTTAGGGTATATTTTAAAAATTTATTTTTCTTTCTATAATTAGAAGCCATGTAAATTACTGGAATACCTGTTACAAATATACCTGCAAGTATTCTATATATAACATTTGATGGAATATCTTTTAATATAAATATTTTAGCCATATAAATATATATAATTAAAATTGCTATACATATTAAAGGTAGTAATATATAACATATTATACTTTTTATAAAGAAATTTACATCTTTTTTATTTGTTATAAAAAATGAATTTATTATTGCTGGTACATAAAATAATCCAAGCAATGCTACTTGAAGCTTTATAAGTATTATAAAATCATTATTATCTAATATTAATAATATAAAAATACCTGATATTATTGTTAATCCTATATTTAAAATAAAATACACTAATGTACTACTAAATATATTGCCAAAAGTAATAATTAAATATTCACTTAAAGATAAATTTGATATTTTTATAAATTTGTATAATATTAAAATTACTAATGTAATTAAATACCATATAAGTACTAAATTAATATTATTTACTATTATATCTTTATACTGTAATAAAAATCCATCTTCAATATTTAATAATAAAACAAATATTATCGATATTATTGCAGATATTATATCAAATACAACTTTATAAATTTTATTATTAAAATATGTTTCTATAAATAATATTTCAATAACAAAAATAGTTGAAAATTTCAATATTTTTTGAATTGTAGGTCCTTTTATATATTCTAAATCAATTGAAATTACTAAAAATAAAGTTGTAAGCATTATTATAATTAAAGTTATAGGAAATTTTTTAATAAAATTTATTAAATTATGAGTAGTTGAATTAATTATACTTTTTATACTTTTTATACTTTTCATTTTATCCTCCTTAAATTAATAAAATGCTTATGTATATTTTCCTTTTAATCATTTTTATAATAAATTATTTAGAAGTAAAACTACATTTTTTTTCTTCATTAATTATTTCTCTAATAATTTTTAATGTCTTTTCAAAATTATCATTTTTAATAACATAATCATATATGTTTATTTTCGATTCTTCATATTCAAAACGATTTAATCTAAGTTCTATCTCTTCTTTAGAAATATTACTATCTCTATTTTCTAATCTTTTCCTTAATTCATTAATTGGTACTTTTAAAAAAATAGTTACTATTTTTATATCATTGCTTAATAAATTAAGTAATTCTTCTGTTCCATTTACATCTATATCTTTTACTATAATTTTTCCACTTCTTATTTTTTCATTCATTAATTTTTTAGAAGTACCATAATAATGTTCATGATGTATATCATATTCATATAATTCATTACTGTCAATCATCCTTTTAAATTCGTTGGTAGTTACAAAATGGTAAGTTTGTCCTTCTATCTCACCAACTCTTGGTTTTCTATCAGTAAAAGATGGTAAAGATATTATATCTTCACTACTTTTTATAAGTGCTTTTTTAATAGTATCTTTTCCTGAACCTGAAACTCCTGATAATAATACTAACATATTTTTTCCTCCTTAATCTTAATTTATATGTAAAATATAAATCTCGATAATACGAGATTTAATATTTAATATTTAATATTCTTAATACTTAATTTTTTAAATTGGTAAATTCTTTTTTTCTTGTTTTTTTATTTTTAATAAAAATAATGCTCCTACTACTATTGGTAAATAAAATGTATATAATCTCCAAAATAATACTGCCATATTTATTTTATTTTGTTCAAAAAACATACTAAATATAATTAAAAATCCACCCTCAGCTGCAATTCCAGCTCCTGGTATAGGAATAAATGACATAATCATAAGTAAAAAAGCTTGTGCACATATTATATTAGATACTGAAGTTCCACTCTGGCCAAAAGCACGATACACTGTATATGTTACAAAGAAAAAAACTGTTAACTGAATTATAGTAAGTATAACAAGTTTAAGTAACATAAGTTTTTCTTCCTTAATTATCTTAAATTGTTCATGAAAATTATCAATACTAATTTTTACTTTATCTAAATGTTTTTCTAAATTTTTCATTAATTTAATTTTATTTAAAAATCTATATATAAATGAAATAATATTATATACTAATTTTTTATTTATTCCAATAAGTATTAAAAAAATTATTATTACAAAATTTAGTGTAAATCCAACAAGTGCAAGATCCATAAAATTATTTAATATATTTCTAAAATATGAAAATTTTACTATAAAAACAATTAATGTATATACTACTAGTGTTGCTTGATATACTATAAACTTAATAAGTAAAATACTCGCACTACTTGATATGCTCTTTCCTTCTGAGACCATTGTAACTGCTTGCATAGGTTGCCCACCAGAAGAAAAAGGTGTAATTGAATTAAATAATTGTCCAATCATTGAAACCCTTAAACTATTTCTAAACCTTTGAAATTTATAAGTTTTTTTAGTTACAATATACAAACATAGTGCTTCTAATAACCAGTATACCACCATACAGCAAAGCCCCAAAATCATCCAAAAAATATTTGCACTTTTTAATACATTTAATATATTTTCAATGCTATCTACAGTAATCATATATATTATAAGACCAATAAATATCAAAAAAATCAAACATATATTAATTATATTTGTATTTATACTTTTCTTTAATGGCATAAGATTTCTTGATTCCTTTCTTAAATTTACTACCTAAAGTTTTTTTCTGTGATAATTTATATATCTTATTATAATATGATTTCCACATTTTAGTTACATTTTCTTCACTATAATATTTACTACACTTATCAGACATCTTTACTGCTTTATTATAATATAACGAATCATTTATTAGTTTATTTATTTGATTCACAAATTCATTAACATTTTTTCCTTTTAAATAATATCCATCTAAAATTCCTTTATAAAGTTCAATATCCCTTAGCAATATTGGTAATTTACAATTTGAAGCTTCAAGTATAGTCATTGGAAATAACTCATCATATGAAGCTAAAAATAACATATCTGACATATTATATAATTCATTCATATCTTCTCTTGGGATTATGCCTAAAAATTTAACATTTTCAGGTGGATTATCTAAAATCTTTTTTATTTTTTCGTATCCATCTGATATCTTTTTAAAAGAGAATCCACCAGCCCATACAAATTGTACATCAGACATTTGTTTTGCTACTTCTATAAATTCTAGTATTCCTTTTCTTATTTGTAATTGTCCTACACATAATACTATAAATTTATTGTTTTTAATATTATATTTTTTCTTTAAAGAATTTTTTATATCTTTATCAAGTTTATAAAAACGTGACGATGATACATAATTAGGAATATATTGTATTTTTTCTCTATTTATGCCATAATCAACAAGTTTATCTATAAAATATGGATTAACAGTAACTAAATAGTCCATCTTTTTATAAAAATCTATTACATATTTATACAATAACTTTCTAACTATTTTAGGTAAATTTAAACTATTATCTAACGTTTCTGGTAAAAAATGAACATATCCAACTGTAGAAGATTTTACCTTAGAAAATGGTAAAGTAAAATAAAACCAAGGATTAATTGTATGATAATGTCTAATATCTGCAAATTTTATATCATTTATACTAACATCATATAAATCACCTAAATTATTTTTTACTAAACTCACAAGTTCTTCATATGCAGATAGAACTCCTTGAGCTTTTACAGTATGTGCCTTAGATAGCATATTAATAGTTCTTGACATAAAAAATCTCCTTTTAGGTATTATATCATATAATAATGCTAATTACAATAAAAATTACTATTAATTTTGTTTTACTTAAGATTAAAATTACATAAATTTTAAATTAAAATTAGATAAAAATAACATAATATATATATAAAATTTATAAAATTTATGATATAATGTATATATATTTAGAGGTGATTTTAGTGTTAGAAAAAAAACATATATCAAAAGAAAATTGGCAACGTGTTATTGATAGAAAATATTTATCATGTAATATAATAGAAAATCAAAAAAATATAGGAGTTGCCAGTTTATTACATATAAAAAAAATAGATTCACCTTTAGTTAAGTCATACAAAGATATAGGAAATTTAAAAATTGCAGATAAAGATTATTATTGGCTGCAGATAGCATTAAAGAATACTAATTATTGGATTACTGCTATGTATGATGAAAATAAAAAATTAGTTCAATATTATATAGATATAACTGATAAAAATATAATCAATAGTAAAGATGATGCATATTTTTATGATTTATTTTTAGATGTAGTTTTTTTTAATAATGATAAAACAATTTTATTAGATGAAACTGAACTAATTGATGCTTTAAATTCACAAATTATTAACAAACAGCAGTATAATTTAGCATATACTGTGGCAAATAATATTTTAAAAAATATAAAAATAAAAAAGCAAAAATTAAATAAATTCTGTTTTAAATATTTAGAAAAATTAGATAATGAAATGAGGTAATTTTATGAGTAAATATCTAGTAATATGGCCAAAATCATCAAATGTTATGCATATAAATTATCATTATACTCAATTTGGCGAATATGTTGATTACTTGAATAAAAAATTTCCAAATCAAATTTTAGCACTTGATTTAGATATAGAAGATACAGATTTAAATAAATATATAGAAAATAATCAAATAAAAAAAATTGCAATGCAAATTAATTATGAAAATTCAAAAAATGCTTTTGATATAATAAAATCTCTTAAAAGTAATTATGATATTCCAATAATGGCCTACGGATGTATTCCAAGAATGTTTCCAGAATTATTTATTGATTCAAATATTGATATGATAATTAATAATGGGGATGATGAAGTATGTATAGAAAGCTTTTTTGAAAACTATAAAAATTTAGAATCTGTATCCGAATTTAAAAATAAAATAAAAGGTGGAAGAATAATTAAAGACAAAAATTTTATTGATACTTCCAGTGGCGAATTTTTAGATGGTTCTGAGTGGGGATATTCTAAAGAAGAATTAGTACCTATTAAAGAATATGATAAAATAAAAGGTAAAAATAGATATGTTTTAAATATTAGTAGAGGTTGCCCTTTTGGTTGCTCTCATTGTTTAATACAAATTACTGAAGGAAATATAGAAAGAAGGAGAACTATACAAAATATAGATAATGCTATAACTGATATTTCTGATAAATATAAACATATAAAAATATGGGCTGCTAATTTTACATTAAATAAAAAATATGTTGATTCATTCTGCAACATGATGATAACTAAACATCCTGATGTAACTTGGGAATGCGCTACAAGGGTAGAATTAGTAAGGGATATAGATATGTTACATAAGATGCATTTGGCAGGCTGTACACAAATTTCTTTAGGTATAGAAAGTTTAAATAATAAAGAATTAATACAAACAAAAGATTTTAAAAATGATGAAATAGATACTGCTATAAAAAACATTCAGCAAAATGAAATGAAAGTTAAAGGCTGTGTTATGCTTGGAATGCCTAATCAAACAAAAGATAATATAATTCAAACTTTAAGTTTTTTAAAAGAAAGAAATGTTATAGTTAGGCCAACTATCTATACACCTTATCAAATGTTAGATAAGCATATTAATGTTGAAGATTTATCAAAATATAATAGAAAAACTTTAAAAAACGACAATGTAAAAGGTGTTACTAGTGAACAATTACTTCAACTTGTAAAATCACCATACGATTATGATAAAATATTAGGTACAAGAGATACTAAAGATGATATTGAAATATCATAGTATAAAAATAAATGTAGAAAATGAAATATTACTAAATATATAAAAAATGTAATAGATTCAAATGAAGTTAAAACTAAATTTAATGAAGTAATAAACCATTTAGAAAATAAAAATTTAAATTTTTTATAAAGGCATTTTTGATTATTCTAAAATGCCTTTATATCTTTTTTTATTCTGATTTTTTATACTCCATATTTGTATTTTTTTGATATTGTGTGCCAAAATAGAATGCAATTATTGTAGTATATATTGTTAAAAATTCATTTTGCATTTGACCTTTTAATGTCATCACACAATAAACAAGGGTCAATGATAAGGTAATAATAGATTTTACATCTATTAATTTTTTTATTTTTTCTAACATATTATTTTTTCTCCTTTAATTTAACAATTTTTATTTTTTATTATAATCTTTAAATCACATGTTTAATTTCTACTACATTTCTATACTCACTATTAGTTTTAACGTTTAATTATTTTAGTGTTTAGTTTTATTATAGGTGTGATAGTAAGTATAAAAGTTGCTATAAATTTAGTTAAAATTTCCTTTATACTTTACATCATATATCCTGATATTAAAAATTATTTCACTATTATATAGTATGTGATTTTTTTTTATATGTCACCTTACATATAATATGAAAAATTTATTTTGATTTTTAAAAATATTTTATATAGATATTAATATATATTAAAAAAATATAAAATTGCAAAATAAATTTAAAAACAGATAGAGTCTGAGTAAAATTACTCAAACTCTATCTTTATGTTTCATAAAAAAAATACTTTTGATTCTTCAATACAAAGCTCATTAATTTTAAAATATTTACAATTACTAATGATGACAAATTACTCTATAATCCATTTACTATTTTCATCATTTCTATAAGCAGTTTTACCATAGTCTAAATTTGCAATCTTTTTTACTGATTTATCTATCTCATATATTGTACCTAATGAAACTATTCTTATTTCTTCATTAGTATGATCATTACCACATAAAAATTGCCAAGATCCATCATCATCATCATGACTAACAAAAAGAATAGGTTTCTCTTTATTAATTATATGAGTACATGTAAAAGCTGCTGTATTTGGTTTATCCTTAAACGGAAATTTATTAAACAAATTCATTTTTTGCTCCTTTTTTGGCGGAGACGAGAGGGTTCGAACCTCCGCAGCCCTTACGGACTCTAGCAGTTTAGCAAACTGCCCCCTTCACCACTTGGGTACGTCTCCAAAAACATTTTATATATTTAAAAATAGAATTATAATACTTTAAATATAAGTTTCATAATTCTTTATAAATAAATATGGCGGAAGAGGTAGGATTCGAACCCACGGTGCCTTTCGACATCACCAGTTTTCAAGACTGGCTCCTTAAACCACTCGGACACTCTTCCAATTGCTACATTAATAATTATATCAGTTTTTTATTATTTGTCAATAGATTTTTGAATTTTTAATATAAAAAGTGGAAATTAATTTTTAATTTCCACTTAATAGTTACAATTTTTCTATTAATCTTTCAAGCTGTTCTATATATTCAAACTCAGTTAAAAGACTTTCGCTTTTAAAAATATTTCCAATACTATGAATTAATTTATGATCTTTATATTTATTAAGGCAATATCTGAAAACATCATTTTCAAACAAACAATCATAAGCCCTTGAAATTAAATCAGTATATTTTTTACTATTCCTATCTATTTTTTCACCTTGCCAATATACAAATCCATCTATTCTCCAATCACTTAGTGATAACCTCATTTTATACGCCATATATCCTGAATATTTCTCGCATATTTGTCGTTGAATATTCTTATCTTTTACTCTTAATGACTGTATAAAACTTTCCATTGATTGACATACTATTCCATCAATTTCAAATTTATGTGGAAATAAATTTGATAGTGGAGCAGATATATCATTTTTATATGATATATCTAAAATTTTATTCCGATATCCACATTTTTCACAAATACATATATCTATTTTTGTTAAATCCATATGTGTTACATTGTCTAACAAATTTGAACATTTCTTACAATAAACCAACATAATTACATTACTCCTTTAATTAAATTTGTATTTATTAATCTATAAATTTATAATATATCAATTTATTAAATATGTCAAGTTCTTAATTTATTTTCTTATAGTTCAATATTAAATTTATTTAATATATCTTCTAAGCCTTCTTTATCATTGTATTCTATTATAAGTTTTTGATGTGATTTTGTATAATCTAATTTTACTTTATATCCAAAATAATCCTTTAATTTATTTTCAATATTTGTATAAAATACAGCTTTTGGTTCTTTTTTTTCTGGTTTTCTTATATATTCTTCGCCACCATAAACTAATTTTTCAACATCACGAACAGTTAAATTTTTCTCTACAGCTTTTTGAGCAATTTCTAATTGTCTTTTTTTACTATCTAGTGCAAGTAAAGCTCTAGCCTGTCCTTCAACTAATTTTCCTTCCAATAAATATTCTTGTACTTTTTCAGGTAATTTTAGTAATCTTATAATATTAGATATAGTAGACGCATTTTTTCCAGTTATTTTCGCAACATCGCCCTGAGAGTATCCATCTATATCCATAAGTTCTTTTATTGCTTTTGCAACTTCTACTATATTTAAATCTTCTCTTTGAATATTTTCTATTAATGCAACTTGTTTTTTTTGAGTATCAGTATAATCTTTTATTATTGCCGGAATATTTTTTAGTCCTGCAAGTTTTGCAGCTCTCCATCTTCTCTCACCTGCAACGATTGTATATCCATTTAAGTCTTTTACAACTAAAATTGGTTGTAATACACCATTTTCCTTAATAGAATTAGAAAGTTCTTCTAATTTTTCTTTATCAAATAATTTTCTTGGTTGATTTAACATTGGTTCAACTTCAGTTATATTAAGCTCTACTACCTTGTCTAGTTCTTTATTTTTAGGCGATTTGATTATATTATCTAAAGATTGTGTATCATCACCAAAAAAAGCATTTAATCCCTTACCTAATCCTTTTTTTTCTTTTGACATCAATATTCTCCTTTCTATTTTTGTTCATTCAATTTAAGCAATTCTTTTGCAAGATTTTTATATGTTTCAGCACCTTTTGAATTAGAATCATATAATGTTATAGGAAGTCCGTGACTTGGCGCTTCACTTAAACGTATGTTTCTAGGTATTACTGTTTGAAAAACTTGATTTCCAAAATATTTTTCTACTTCTTCTGCTACTTGTGTTGATAAATTTGTTCTTACATCAAACATTGTAAGAACAACTCCTTCTACAACAAGTTCTTTGTTAAGATGTTTTTGAACTAATTTTATTGTATTTACAAGTTGGCCTAAACCTTCTAAAGCATAATATTCACATTGTATTGGTACAAGCACACTATCAGAGGCAGTAAAAGCATTAAGAGTTATAAGTCCTAATGATGGTGGACAATCTATAAATATATAATCATATAAATCTTTAATTTCTTCAATTGAATTTTTAAGTCTTGTTTCTCTAGAAACCATTGAAACAAGTTCAATTTCTGCTCCTGCAAGATTTATATTTGATGGACACACATCTAATTTCTTTATCATTGTAGGTAAAATAATATCTTCGATTTTTTCCTCATCCACTAAAACATTGTATATAGATTTTAAATTTGAATTTGAAATTCCAAGTCCGCTAGTTGCACTACCTTGTGGATCTATATCTATTAATAATACTTTTTTTCCTTTTTGAGCAATGCATGCACTTAAGTTTACTGCGGTAGTAGTCTTTCCTACTCCACCTTTTTGATTTGCAATTGATATTATTTTTGCCATAATTTCACCTCACGTTTATTATACAATAATTTTTACAAAAAAAAAAGAGTAAAAATTAATTTTCTCTTTTTTATATATATTATTTTATATTAATTATAAAATGATTTTTTAATTTATAAAGGATTTTTTTTAATTTTACTATAAATTCTTGGGTATTTTATATCAATATTTTTACACTTTTGTATATTTACTATATATCTATTATATACTTCTCCTTTAATTTCATATTTATAACTATATATATCTTTAAGTTTACAATTTAATTTTTTTATTGCTAAATCAGCATTTTTTATTTCATCTATATTATTACTTTTAAGTAATAAGCATTTTCCTCCTACTTTTATATATGGAACATCGAATTCTAACAAAATATTTAATGGTGCTACTGCTCTTGAAGTGCAAATATCAAATTTTTCTCTAAAATCTATTTTTTTAGATAATTCTTCTGCCCTTCCATTAATTACTACTACATTATTAAGTTTTAAGTTTTCTATAACGTCATTTAGAAATTCTATTCTTTTATTTATTGAATCAATCAAAGTAATTTTTACATTATTTTTGAAATATATAGCAATTACTATTCCAGGAAATCCAGCACCAGTTCCAACATCTACTAAACTCTCACCTTCTGATATATATTTTACAATTTCAAGACAATCAATAAAATGCTTCATTATTATTTCATATTCATCTGTTATTGCAGTTAAATTAATTTTATTATTCCATTCTATTAATAAATCTTTATATTTTTCAAATTTATCTAACATATCATCATCTAATAATATTTTTTGATTTTTAGCTTCTAAAAAAAGTGTTTCTTTAAATGATTTATTCAAAATACTCAATCCTCCTTGAAAAATATTTCACATGAAATATTATTTTTTATTCTGAGATAAATAGATTAGTAATACAGAAATATCAGCTGGAGAAACTCCTGAAATTCTAGAAGCTTGTCCTACAGACAAAGGCTTATATTTATTCAATTTTTGCCTTGCTTCTAAAGACAATCCTTTAATAGTCTCATAATCTATATCAGAAGATAATTTTTTATTTTCCATCTTTTTAAATTCATTTATCTGTTCTAATTGTAATTTTATATATCCTTCATATTTAATTTCAATTTCTACTTCTTCAACAACTGATCTAGGCAATTTTTTTCTATCAATATCTATACCTTCCAAATTATTATAATTTAATTCACTCCTTTTTAATAAATCACTTAACTTTACTCCAGTATTTAATTCAGAACTATTTAATTTTTTTAGCAAACTATTAACTTCTATAGATGGTTTAATAGAAGTATTTTTTATTCTTTCAATTTCTAAATCAATTTTATTTTTTTTATCTAAAAACTTACTATATCTTTCACTAGATATAAGTCCAATATCATATCCTATAGGTGTAAGTCTCAAATCAGCATTATCCTGCCTTAGCATAAGCCTATATTCAGAACGTGACGTCATCATTCTATATGGTTCATTAGTACCTTTAGTTACCAAATCATCAATTAAAACACCTATATATGCTTGTGATCTATCTAAGATAATTGGTTCAAGATTATCAATTTTTCTTGAAGCATTAATACCCGCAATTAAACCTTGAGCTGCTGCCTCTTCATAACCAGAACTACCATTAACTTGACCTGCAAAAAATAATCCAGATATTCCTTTATATTCTAAACTTAAATTTAAATTAGTAGAATCTATACAATCATATTCAATTGCATATGCAGGTCTCATTAACTTTGCATTTTCAAGTCCCGGAACAGTCCTGTACATTTGTATTTGTACTTCTTCTGGAAGTGAAGACGACATACCTTGTATATACATTTCAGAAGTTTTTTCCCCAAGTGGCTCTATAAATAACTGGTGTCTTTCTTTATCTCTAAATCTAACGACCTTATCTTCTATAGAAGGGCAATATCTTGGTCCAATACCATGAATTTTTCCACTATAAATTGGAGATCTATCTAAATTATTAAGTATAATTTCATGAGTCTTCTCATTAGTATATGTAAGATAGCAATTTACTTGCTTTTTATTTAAAATTTCTTCATTTTCTTCATTTTCAAAAGAAAAAGGTACAATGTTCTTATCACCATACTGCACTTCCATTTTACTAAAGTCCATTATATTAGCATTTATCCTTGCAGGTGTACCTGTTTTAAATCTTCTAAGTTCTACACCAATATCTAATAAACTTTGTGATAAATCATTAGCTGGAAACACTCCATCTGGTCCACTTTCATATGAAATTTCACCAATAATAACTTTTCCTTTAAGATATGTTCCAGTTGCAACAATAATTGACTTAGCAGTAACTAAAGCACCTATTTTTGTCTTTACACCTATAACCTTATTCTTTTGGTCATTTAATAAAATTTCAACAACTTCAGCTTGATATAAATCCAAATTTTTCTGATTTTCTAATGTTTTTTTCATTTCAATATGATACATTTTTCTATCAGATTGTACTCTTAATGAATGAACAGCTGGACCTTTAGACAAATTAAGCATTTTTGATTGGATAAATGTTTTATCTGCATTTTTAGCCATTTCACCACCTAAAGCATCAATTTCTCTTACTAAATGACCTTTAGAAGTTCCTCCTATACTAGGATTACATGGCATATTAGCAACAGTTTCCATATTAATAACAAAAATTGCAGTTTTTTTGCCAAGCCTTGCGCTAGCAAGTGCAGCCTCACAACCCGCATGCCCTGCACCTATTACAATAACATCATATTCTCCTAATGTATAACTCATTTTATCACTTCCTATTTTCCTAAACAAAACTTTTCAAAAATTTTATTAATTATGTCACTTGAAATATTTTTACCTATTATCTTACCAAGATTATCACTTGCATCTTTTATTTGTATATATACTATATCAATGGGTTGACCATTATATATTTGTTTTTTTGCCTCATCCAATAATACAACAGCTTTTTTTAATAAATCTTTATGTCTAGAATTAGTTATTATAAATTGATGTTCAAAATCTAAATCACTAGTATTAAAAATTTCTTCAATCTTTAATTTTAAATTTTCAATACCGAAATTATTTTCAACTGACACCTCTAAAACATTTTCTATATTAATTTCCTTTAATTTATCCATAATTGTATCAAAAATCAATTTTTCTTTCTTATCCATCTTATTTATCAAAGTAATTAATTTTATTTTCTTATTTTTAATTTTAGAGAGAATTTTTAAATCTTCATCTGTTATATTTTCAGTTGCACTTAAAATATATATAATCAAATCTGCCTCATCAATTTTTTTTATACTTCTCTGTACACCTATTTTTTCCACAACATCTTCAGTATTTCTAATTCCTGCAGTATCTGATATATTTAAAACAACATTTCCAATATTAATTTTTTCTTCAATAACATCACGTGTAGTTCCCGGAATATCTGTAACAATAGCTTTTTCATAATCAGCAAGTTTATTAAGTAATGAAGATTTTCCAACATTTGGTTTACCAAGTATAACTACATTTATTCCATTTTGAATAATTCTTCCTTGTTCATATGTATTAATTATTTTATTTAATTGTTCAATCTTTTCATTTAAGATTTTTATAACATTATCATTTTCTACTTCTTCATAGTCATATTCAGGATAATCAATACTTACTTCAATATGTGCTAATAATTCAATTAATTCTTCCCTTAAAATAGATATTTTCTTAGATAAATTTCCTTCCAAATTATTTATAGCTATTCTAGACTCTGTTCTAGTTTTTGAATTAATTAAATCTATAACAGATTCTGCTTGCACTAAATCCATTTTTCCGTTTAAAAAAGCTCTTTTAGAAAATTCTCCAGGTTCTGCAATTCTAGCACCATTTTCTAAAACTAATTCTAATATTTGTTTTGTTATTTCTACTCCACCATGACAATTTATTTCGCAAACATCTTCTCCTGTATATGAACTTGGATTTTTAAAATATGATACTAAAACATTATCTAATACTTTATCATTATTTACAATTTTACCAAATACGATATTATTAGGCTTTATATCTTTATTTGTTCTAAATATTTTATTAATAATATTTAAACTTTCATCACCACTAATTCTAATAATACTTATACCACTATTAGATAATGCTGTACCAATGGCAGCAATAGTACTTGTTGACATAAACTTATTTCCTTTCTTTTTTAAAAGTCAGCTTATAGCTGACTTTTAATTAATTATTTTCTTTATTAATAGTTTCATATTAAGCATACTTTCTAGTATCTTAATTTTTTTATTATTTAATTCTTTTATTATCAATAACTTTTATTTTTAAATATATTTAATAAAAGCTCTTGTTACATAATTATCAATTTAATTGTATTTTTTTCTAATTATTACTCTTCTTCTTGGTTCTTCACCTTGAGATATAGTTTCAATATTACTTCTATTTGCAAGTTCTGTATGAATTATTAATCTTTCATAAGCAGACATTGGCTCTAATTTAATTGGTTTTCTAAATTTAATTACATTATCAGCCATTTTATTAGCAAGTCTTTTTAATTTTTCTTCTTTTTGTTTCTTATATCCATTCACTTCTACAAAAACTTTAGCATATTCTTCATCTTCTCTTTGTAACATTGAATTTAATATAGATTGAAAAGATTCAATAGTTTTTCCCTTATATCCAATAAGATGAGAAACTTTATCACCAGTAATATTTAAATTAATTTGATTTCTTCCAATTTCTATATCATATTTAACATTATTTTCATTAGTTATATTGAAAAACTCTTTTAATATTTCTTCTAACTTTAATTTAGTTTTTTGTAAATTTTCTTCACTTATCTTCTTATCTACCGTAAGTCTTACTTTTGCCATTTTAGCTGATAGAATTCCTAAAATTCCACCAGAAGATGGTTCTTCTAAAACTTCAATTTTAACATCATCTCTAGATATTTTTAATTCTTCAAGACCTTTTCTAATTGCTTCTTCTGTAGTTTTTCCAATTTGTTCAGTTGTTCTTTTCATATTAATTTCCTCCTTTATCTAAGGCTAATTTTTCTTTATCTTTATTTACTATTTTATTTATTATAAATTGTTGTATAATTTGTAATATATTACCAAATAACCAATATATGCCTAATGCAAGTGGTTGTGTATATGCAATAAATCCAGAAAGCAATGGCATCATTAAGTTTGTTGTTTTGCTCATTTCCTTTTGCTCTTCGCTCATAGATTCTGCATTTTGTGAAATTTTAATCTGAACAATTGATAATATAACTATAAGTATAGGTATTGATAATGAAATTGGGTTAGCTTTTTTTGATTCATCTTTACTAAACGAATTTGAAGGAATTTCTCCCATATTAATACCATTTATTACATTCATATCTATTAAGTTTTTTTCTTTAGCTATCAATAACTCATTTTGACTTGCTTCTCTATCAGATACATCTTCTTTTTGTAATACTTCTTTAGCATATGTAGTTATTTCTTCTTTTGTAGTCTGAGTTATATATGTTAAAGGTTGTCTTACTATAGCAAACATACCTAAAATTATTGGAATCTGTATAAGTAAAGGTAGACATCCTCCCATAGGATTTATTTTATTTTCCTGATAGAGTTTCATTAGTTCTTCAGACTGTTTTTGTTTATCATTTTTGTATTTCTCTCTTATTGCTTTATCTTTAGGTCCAATTCTATTCATTTTTTCCATAGATTTTAACTGTATATAAGTAAGTGGAAACAAAATTAATTTAGTTAGTATAGTAAAAATAATTATTGAAAGAAAATAATTATTATTTACTAATCCATATATTAATCTAATTATCCACCCAAAAATATTAGCTATAGTAGCGATCATAAATTATAAATTCCTCCATTTCATTTTAAATCATCAATTCCACCTTGTGAAAACGGATTACATCTAAGTATTCTATATATACCTAATATATTCCCTTTGATTATACCATATTTGTCAACTGCTTTTTTCGTATATTCTGAGCAACTAGGATAAAATCTACAATGATTTCCAAGTTTAGTAGAAATATATTTTTGATATAAAGATATTAAAAATATTTCCTTTTTTCTTAAAAAAAGTGATATTCTAAGTATTATTTTTCTCATAAATATCCAATTTCTTAAAACATTCAATAATATCTGCTCTAACTTTTTTATAAGTTAAATATTTAAATAAAGTAGATTTTTTATATATTATAATTATTTGATATCCTTTTTTTAGAAATATTTCTTCATCTTTATAAATTTCCCTTGCCCACCTTTTCATTTTATTACGCATAACACTATTACCATTCTTTTTAGATACACATACTCCAAAAAAGTTATTATTTTTATTATGTGAACTTTTCATAATGTGTACTACTAAGCATTTACCTTTTTCAAATTCTCCATTTTTAAGAATATATCTAAATTGTACATTACTCTTTATTGTTAGTGAAAATTTCATAGCAATCTCCTTAAAAACACTATATATAATTATAAAAGTGAGTATGAAAAACATACCCACTTTTAATCAAGTAGTCTATGCACTAAGCACTTTTCTTCCTTTTAATCTTCTATTTTTTAAAACATTACGTCCAGAAGCAGTACTCATTCTTTTTCTAAATCCATGTACTCTCTGAGTATGTATCTTTTTTGGTTGATATGTTCTTTTCATTGTTACACCTCCTAATGCAATACAAAATTTCTATTTAAAATCAAAGTAAAAATATTATATATTAAAATAATCAATTTGTCAATCGTTTTTTGAAATTTTACATAAAAAGTTTTCCTATTATTTTTGTGAAACAAATTTACCTAATATAATAATTATTAAATTTATTTTTATTATGTAATATGTATATTTTTTTATAATTAATTTCATCTCATTTACAATTTTACAAAAAGTTATCCACAGGCGTTTTTTTATATTTTTATAAATTTAATTATAAATTTTTTTTATAAAAAGAATCTTATATACTTGTATTTTTCAATATTTCATGATATATTTATCAAAGCAAAAATTTATATAAAAATTTATATGTTTTTTTTAATCCACAACAATTATGTAAAATTTTATTTTATTTTACATTATATTGTCGAAAAGTTATCAACACCTGTGGATAACTCTGTGGATAACTTTAAAAAACATATGTTTAAGAAAGGTGGTTTTAATGGAAGAGAATTTTATGCAAATTTGGTCTCAAGCCTTAGAAATACTACAAGAAGAAATATCTCCTGTTGGATACAAAACTTATGTTGAAGTAATGGTTCCAAGACTTGTTGATGAAAATACTTTATGTTTTTTATCTCCATCAAATTATCATATTGAAATTTGTAAAAAAAGATTTTTAGACTTAATACAAAATACTCTTACTTTTTTAACGAAAAAATCATACAACATAATCTTTGAAGCTAAAGAATTGATTCCAGATAATTCAAATGAAAATGAAGAAATAGAAGAAACATCAAATTTGCAATCTAATGTACAAACCACAAAAGATAAAGTAGAAGAAGAAAATACAAAAGATACAAGTATTAATGTACTTAATACTAAAAAAGAAAACTATGGGTTAAATTCAAAATACACGTTTGATAATTTTATTATAGGTTCTAATAATAGATTTGCACATGCAGCAGCAATTGCAGTATCAGAAAACCCAGGTAAAAAATATAATCCGTTATTTATATATGGGGGAGTAGGACTTGGAAAAACTCATTTAATGCAAGCTATTGGAAATGCAATACTTGAAAATAATCCTGATTTAAAAATGATATATGCTACAGGTGAATTATTTGCAAATGAATTAGTATCAGCTATTATGACTGATAAAAATGAATCATTTAGAAAAAAATATAGAAATATCGATTTACTATTAATAGACGATATACAATTTTTAGCAGGAAAAGAAAAATGTCAAGAAGAATTTTTCCATACATTCAATACATTATTTGAAAGTGGAAAACAAATTATACTAACATCTGAAAAACCACCAAAAGAAATTAATCTATTAGAAGATAGGTTAAAAACAAGATTTGAAATGGGGCTATCAGTTGATATTCAAGCTCCAGACTATGAAACACGTCTTGCTATTTTAAGAAAAAAAGCTGAAAAAGAAAGATATGTAATAAATGATGATATATTAGTAAAAATTGCAAGCAGAGTAAAATCAAATATTCGTGAATTAGAAGGAGTATTTAATAAACTAGTAGCATATACTTCATTTACAAACAATGAACTTACTGATGCAGTAGTTGATAATACAATTGAATCTATACTTGTTAAAAATACGAAAGTATTAACTAGTAAATTAATAATGCAAGTAGTATGTAAATTCTTTAATATAAAGGTTAGTGATATTGTAAGTGATAAAAGATCTAATAGTGTAGCATACCCTAGACAAATAGCAATGTATCTTTGTAGAGAACTTGCAAATTTATCTTTTCCAAATATAGGAAAGGATTTTGGTGGAAGAGATCACTCTACTGTATTACATGCTTATTCTAAAATTAAAGATGAATATGATAAAAATTCTGAAACAAGAGATTTAATAGAAGATATTAAAAAAGCCTTATCAATTGAGGGTTAGAACAGATTATTACAACTTTATTACAAAATATTTTCAAAAGTATTACATATAAAAACTTATCCACAGATTATTGTGGATAACCATGTGAATAAACTGTGAATAAAATTTAAAATTTAAAATAATCCACAGTGAACAAATTTTCTGTGGATTATTTTAACAAGTTATCCACAGACTTATCAACAACTAGAATTGTAATGATATCAATATATTTAGATACTTATCAACACTTTCCACAATACCTACTACTACTACTACTAAATATATATAATAATATAATATTATATATATATGTACGCATTATATGTGTGGATTATGTTTATAACTATCTTAAAAATTTAAAACAGTGGGGGAGTAATTATGAAATTAACATGTAATTTAAAAGAAATAATAAATGGATTAAATATAGTTTCTAAAACATCTATATCAAAAACTACTATGCCTATATTAGAAGGTGTTTTAATTGAAGCAATTAATCAAGAAATAAAATTAACAACATATGACTTAGAAATAGGAGCTAAGCATACACTTCCAGCAAAAATAGAAGAAGAGGGAAAAGTTGTAGTAGAATTAAAGACATTAAATGAAATTTTAAGAAGAATAGAAGATGAGTCAATTGAAATAACTGTTGATGATAATTTATTTATTATAAAATCTACAAATGGTATTTTTAAATTATCAATAATGAATGCACAAGAATATCCTAAACTTCCTATATTTAATATAGAAAATTCTATTGAACTAGAGCAAAAAGTAATAAAAGATATGATTAGAAAAACTATGTTTGCTATTAGTACTGACGAAAATAGACCTATATACAATGGAGCTTTACTAAAAGTAGAAAATAATGTTTTAACTATAGTAGCAGTAGATGGATTTAGACTTGCATTAAGAAAACATTTAAATAATAATAAAATTAATGATTTTAAAGCTATAATTCCTGGTAAAGTACTAGCAGAAATTTTAAAAATTTTAACTGATGAGACTGATAAAATGATAAAGATTGGTGTTAATAAAAATCAAGCATTATTTGAATTTGAAAATAGTATTATTATAAGTAGAATAATAGAAGGAGAATTTTTAAATTATAATGGAATAATTCCAGAAAATATGGAAACACGTGTAAAAGTAAAAACTAAAAATTTATTAGATGCTTTTGAAAGAGTTGCACTTTTTGCAAAAGAAAATAAGGAAAAAGATAAAAAATCTCCAGTAAAAATGAATATAGGGATTGATGGAATTATACTTACTTGTGTAAGTGATACAGGAGATGCCAAGGAAGCAATAAATGCTGTAGTAGAAGGTAAAAATATAGAAATAGGATTTAATCCAAGATATATAATAGAAGTATTAAAAGTTATAGATGATCCAGAAATTTTAATAGAATTTACTACTAATATATCACCAGTACTTATAAAACCTATTACAAATAAAGATTATATATATGTAGTTCTTCCAATAAAATTAAGACAACAATAATTAATATAGGTAATTGTAAATGTTTTTAAATAGATTAAACTTAACTAATTTTAGAAATTATGAAAATCAATGTATAAACTTTATTAAAGGAATAAATTTATTTGTAGGAGATAATGCACAAGGAAAAACAAATATTATTGAATCAATATATTTATCTTCATTTGGAAAATCATACAGAGCAACTAAAGATGTAGAAATGATAAATTTAAATAAAGATTTCTTAAGAGTGCAATTAGATTATAATAAAAAAAATATTGATAACAAAGTTGAAATATATATTGATAAATTAAATAAAAAAATTATTAAGAAAAATGAAATAAAAATAAAAAAAATATCTGACTATATAGGTGAGATACCAATTGTAATATTTTCTCCTGATAGTTTAGATATTATAAAAGGTTCACCTTCCAAAAGGCGTAATTTTATTGATATGATATGTAGTCAAATTTCAAAATCATACTTAATATGTCTACAAGAATATAATAAATGCTTAAAATTAAAAAATTCAATGCTAAAAAAAGATATAGTAGATAAAGATTATATTTTTGTTTTGCATGAAAAAATGAGTGAATATATTGTAAATATAGTAAAATATAGAAAAAAAATAATAGAAAAAATATTAGAAAAAGCTAAAATAATAGAAATGAATTTAACTAATAATAAAGAAAATATAAATTTACACTATAATACTGATTTTTCTAATTTAGAAAAAAAAGAAATTAAAGATATTTTAGATGAACATTTATATATAGAGCTATTAAGAAAATCCTCAGTAAAGGGAATTCAACGAGATGATATAAGTATATATATAAATGATTTAGAAGTTGAAAAATTTGGTTCACAAGGTCAAAATAGAACTGCAATGCTTTCTTTAAAACTTGCAAATTTTGAAGTTTTAAAAGATATAATAGAAGAGGAACCTATATTATTACTTGATGACATAATGTCTGAATTAGATGAAAATAGAATTAATTTTTTACTAAAATATATACAAAATTATCAAAGTATAATAACTACTACTGATTCAAAATTTGTAAAAGATATTGATAATATAAATATTTTAAAAGTTTTAAATGGAAGACTTGAAATTTAATATAAAAATATGATATAAATAAATATGTTAGAAGAGAGGTATAAAAATGGCAAAATACGATGAAAGTCAAATACAAGTATTAGAAGGCTTGGAAGCTGTAAGAAAAAGACCTGGTATGTACATTGGAAGTGTTTCTGAGAGAGGATTACATCATTTAGTATATGAAATTGTTGATAATAGTGTTGATGAAGCATTAGCTGGATTTTGTACTGAAATAAATGTTGAGATATTACCTGGAAATATTATAACGGTAAAAGATAATGGTAGAGGTGTCCCTTTAGGAATGCATCATAAAATGAACAGACCTGCTATTGAAGTAGTTTATACAGTTCTTCATGCAGGTGGAAAATTTGGTGGAGGAGGATACAAAGTATCTGGTGGACTTCATGGAGTTGGAGGTTCTGTTGTTAATGCACTTTCTGAAAGTATGAGTGTTGAATCTTGTAATGGAGATGGCTTATATTCTATTTCTTTTTCAAGAGGTAAAGTGACAGAAGAATTACATAAAATAGCAGAACAGACTAAAACTGGTACTAAAGTAACTTTTAAAGCTGATGATGAAATTTTTGAAACTACTGTATATAACTCAGAAACTTTAATACAAAGATTAAGAGAAATAGCTTTTTTAAATAAAGGTTTAAAAATTACATTTTGGGATAAAAGAGAAGAAGACTCAGAAATGTTAGTATTCCATTATGAAGGTGGACTAAAATCTTTTGTTGAATATTTAAATAAATCAAAAGAACCAATAAATAAAGATATAATATATTTTGAAACTACACAAAATGATGTATATGTAGAAGTAGCTCTTCAATATACTACTGCATATACTGAAACAATACTTTCATTTGTAAATAATATACATACAGGTGAAGGAGGAACTCATTTAGATGGATTTAAAAGAGGACTTACAAAATCATTTAATGATTATGCTAGAAACTTTAATATATTAAAAGAAAAAGATGCAAATTTACTTGGTGATGATATAAGAGAAGGAATAACAGCAATTGTAAGTGTAAGAGTTTTAGAACCACAGTTTGAAGGACAGACAAAAACAAAACTTGGTAATAGTGAAGTAACTGGTATAGTAAGTAGTGTTACAAATAGTAAAATAAGTATTTTCTTAGAAGAAAATCCTCAAGTAGCAAAGGCAATATTAGATAAAACATTAAGTGCAGCAAGAGCGAGAGAAGCAGCAAGAAAAGCAAGAGAACTTGTAAGACGTAAAAATGCACTTGAATCTACAACACTTCCAGGAAAACTTGCTGATTGTCAAGAAAAAGATGCAAGTAAATGTGAAATATATATAGTTGAGGGAGACTCTGCAGGAGGAAGTGCAAAACAAGGAAGAGATAGAAGATTCCAAGCAATATTACCACTTTGGGGAAAAATGATTAATGTTGAGAAGACAAGAGCAGATAAGATATATAATAATGAAAAATTATCTCCAGTTATTATAGCACTTGGTGCAGGAATTGGAAATGAATTTAATGAAGAAAAATTAAGATATCATAAAATTATACTTATGGCCGATGCCGATGTTGATGGAGCACATATCCGTACATTATTACTTACATTCTTCTTTAGATATATGAGACCATTAGTTGAAAATGGATATGTATATATAGCTCAACCACCATTATTTAAAATAGCTAAAAAAGGAATGGAAGATATATATTGCTACAATGAGGCAGCACTTGCAGATAATTTGAAACAATTAGAAGAAAAAGGAATATCAAAAGATTCATTAAATATTCAAAGATATAAAGGTCTTGGTGAAATGGACTCTGAGCAATTATGGGAAACTACAATGAATCCTGAAAAAAGAATTCTAGTTAAAGTAGAACTTGAAGATGCAATAAAAGCAGATGAAATTTTCTCAGTATTAATGGGTGAGAATGTTGAACCAAGAAGAAAATTTATTGAAGAAAATGCTAAATATGTAACAAATTTAGATATATAAATAATAACTCCACCAAATTAATGGTGGAGTTATTTACGTATGTATTAAGAATTAGCTATAATATAAATTTATAAAAAATCTTCATAAATACTATTAATTTTGGCTGTAATTTAAATAGTAATATTTCTTTAATATAAATAACAACTATATGGTAGAAGAAGTTTGTAAATATTACATTTAAATACTCATTATAAGTATATATAATGAAATAGAAAATATGATTACCATTATTATTAAAAGTTATGTAAAGTGTTTTTACTTAAATTTATTTATAAATATTTACTTTTTATTAAAAATATGTTATTATTAGAAGAATTATAATATATAGCACATAATATAGAATAGAAGGAGTAATAAATGGAAAAAAATAATGCACTAATTGTAGTAAAAAATAAAAGAAATAAAATATTAATATTAAATATTATAATTATTATATTAGGTTCAATATTTATATCGTTAGGAGCATTCCACAGTAATGTTTGGTTTGATGAATCATATTCTGTTGCAATTTCAAATCATAGTATTATTGATATATGGAATATTGGAGGACATGATGTACATCCAGTATTTTATTATATAATGTTAAGGATTATTTCTATTATATTTGGAAACAATATAATAATTTACAGATTATTTTCAATATTACCTGTAACTATATTATCAATTTTAGGAATAACTCATATAAGAAAAGATTTTGATGAAAAGACAGGAATATTATTTTCATTTTTAACTTTATTTTTACCAGTCATAACCTCATATGCTTTGCAAATAAGAATGTATACGTGGGTAATGTTATTTGTTACAATTACTGCTATTTATGCAAATAGAATTTATAATAAAAAAAACAGCGTAAAGAATTGGATTATATTTGCACTTTTTAGTTTACTTAGTGCATATACACATTACTATGGAGTTATGGCTGCAGGAATTATTAACTTAGTTTTATTTATATATTTTTTAAAGAATAGAAAAATACAAAAAAGGAATTTAATAATATTTATTATACAAGCTATATGTGAAGTTTTATTATATGTACCTTGGCTATATTATTTTATACAACAATTAATGTATGTAAAAAAAGATTTTTGGATAAAGCTTGAATTTCCTGAAACATTATTTAATGTATTAGGAATACAATTTATGGGAAACTTTAGTAATATTTTTGGATTTTGTTTTGCAATATGTTTATATATTTATTTAGGCTTTGTAATTTATAAATATATAAAAGAAAATAAAGTAAATAATGATAATAATATTTTAAAAGCAGCTATTAAATCAATATGCATATACATTTCTGTTATTTTAGTAGCACTTATAATATCATTAAAAAGTCCAATATTATATCCAAGATACTTAGTGGTAATAACAGGATTATTAATATTTTTTATTGCAAGTATAATGTCAAAAGAAAAATCGACATATATAACTATTGAAATATGCATAATAATATTTGTAACATCTCTTGTAAATAATATTTCATTTATAAATAATAATTATGATAATTCTAATATGAAACAAATTGAATATCTAAATGAAAATATTAAAGAAAATGACATTTTAATATATTCACATATAGGTAATGGTTCAGTATTTGCTGTAAATTTTAAAGATAATAAACAATATTTTTATAATTATTATCATTGGGAGGTAAAAGAAGCATATAAAGCTTATGAACCACAAATGGAAACAGTAGAAAATTTAGATTTTTTAAATGAATATAGTGGTAGAATTTGGATAATTGATACTTCAGATCAAGGGTTTTATAACAGCTTTATTAAAAATAATGATAAATTTAATTTAATTAGTAGCAAAAGATTTAATACAAAATATCCAAGTAATTTTGATAATGAATATTCAGGATATGAATATTATTTAACTTTAGTTGAAAAATAAAAAATGCACTTGACAAAATAAAAATATTATGTTAAAATATAACTCGTAAAGTAGAGGAAATCTTCTCACCTTGCGAGTTTTGTCTTAGTAAGGTTACAATAAACAAATTTATAACTTATATTATTTATAATATATAAGTATATCTAATATTGTATTTGAGATGATTGCCTTTATTAATAAGAGCAATCTTTTTTATATTTTTTGTGGAGGTGTTAAAAATAAAACAAGATTTTTTAGTTAATGAACAAATAAAATTTGCAGAAGTTCAAGTAATAAATGAGAATGGTGAAAAAATTGGAAAAATGTCAACAAGTAAAGCTATTGATTTAGCATATGAAAGAGGGTATGATTTAGTTTTAGTTTCACCAAATGAAAATAATCCAGTATGTAAAATATTAGATTATAGTAAATACAAATTTGAGATGATAAAAAAAGCAAAAGAAGCTAAGAAAAATCAAAAAATTATAGAAATAAAAGAAATTAGGTTATCACCAAATATTGATAAACATGATTTAGAAGTAAAAGCAAAAAATGCTAATAAATTTTTAACAACTGGAAATAAAGTTAAAGTTAGTATGAGATTTAGAGGAAGAGAACTTAATTTTATAAATCAAGGTAAAGAAATTATGAAAAATTTCTGTGATTTACTTATTGATTCGCAAATTGATAAAGAACCAAAACTTGAAGGTAAAAATTTAACTATGTTTTTGTCACCAAAACAAAAATAATATTTATTAGAGAGGAGAGAATATTATGCCAAAAATAAAAACACATAGTTCATCTAAAAAAAGATTATCTGTAACTGGAAATGGTAAAATTAAGAAAAATGTTGCAAATCGTGCACATAAATTAACAGGAAAGTCACCAAAAAGAAAGATGTCTTTAAAAAAATCATCATATGTAGATAGTGCAAATAAGAAAGCTGTTAAAAAACTATTACCATATGATTAATAATTTAATAAACTTAAAGGAAGGGGAGAAAATAAAATGGCAAGAGTAAAAGGAGCAGTTACTACAAGAGCAAGACATAAGAAAATATTAAAAAGAGCAAAAGGATATTTTGGAGCTAAATCTGTAAGATATAGAATGGCAAATCAAGCTGTTATGAAATCTTTAAAATATGCATATATTGGAAGAAAACAAAAAAAGAGAAATTTTAGACAACTTTGGATTGCAAGAATAAATGCAGCAGCTAGAATGAATGGAACAACATATAGTAAGCTTATGTCAGGATTAAAAAAATCTAATATAACTATTAATAGAAAAATGCTTGCAGAAATGGCTGTAAATGATATGGTAGGATTTAAAGCATTAGTAGAAAAAGTTCAAAAATAATTAAGGAGGTACTTTATGATTTTTGCAGGAGATTTTAGAAATGGTGTAACTTTTGAAATGGATAACTCTGCATATAGAGTTGTAGAATTTCAACATGTAAAACCAGGTAAGGGAGCAGCTTTTGTTAGAACAAAGTTAAAAAATGTTATAACAGGCCAAACTTTAGAGAAAACTTTTAATCCATCAGAAAAATTTGAAGAAACTCAAGTTACTGTACAAGAAATGCAATTTTTGTATAGTGAAGGTGATATGTATACTTTTATGGATACAACTACTTATGAACAAGTTGAACTTACAAAAGAACAAATTGTAGATACATTACCTTATCTAAAAGATAGTATGTTAGTAAAAGTATTATCATATAAAGGTAAAATATTTGGTGTAGAACCACCAACTTTTGTAGAACTTGAAGTAACATATACTGAACCTGGAATAAAAGGTGCAACAGCAACTGGTCAAACAAAACCATGTACTGTAGAAACTGGAGCTAATTTTAACGTTCCAATTTTCGTAGAAATTGGAGATAAAATTCGTATAGATACAAGAACAGGAACTTATATGGAAAGAATATAATAAAAACTCCCGAGAAATTAATCTCGGGGGTTTTTGAACTATTAAATTCTTGGCAGGATCTCAGAAATCAGATCGAGTATGATGCAATAAATATCCTCATCCTCACAGAATTTAAGTACATCATACAATGCATCATATAAACACCAATTTTTATATTTCTTTAATTTTTCTATTTCCGAATAGTGCTCTTCTTCTTCGCTTAATAGCAAAGAATCGTCATAATAGGCCGCTAAGCCTTCGGATATGATTTTTCTTTCCGAACGTTCAGCTTCGCGCTTTGAAGTTATGGAGTAAAATCTATCTTCGCGGACTAAACTATAGTAACGAGAAAGCAGTCCTCTATCCTTTTGCTTAAATTTCCTTTTTGTTCTTCTTCTTTGTCTTCTACCACCTTTTTCTTTTATATGTTTTTTTGAATAAATCGATTCATATGATGGGTAAGAACGATTGTAAATGTAATTGAACCAATTATTAACCCAATCATTTGTTTCTTCTGTTTCTTCATAGACTTTGTCGATGGCTTCAGGCGTATCAAATGTCTGGTCGATTAAGTTAATTGTAAGTGTCATAAAAAAAACCCCTTTGATTAAAAATTTTTTTAATCTTTCGATTAAACTGTATGAAATTATTATATCATATTTTACATAAAAAGTAAATACAAAATATGAAAAATATTAAAATTTATGTAAAATATAGTTGCCATTTACAACTTAATTTTTATAAAAATTATTTATTTATAAAAATATGCTATTTTTAATCTAAATTTTATCTTGTAAAAATTCATGCAATTATTTTAATTGTAACAAATTTATAAGTTGTGAATTGAACTATTATTCAGACTACTTTGATAAAAAAATATAAAATATAATAAGGAATAATATTTAGAAGATATAAAAATGTAATTGTTGATATAAAATATATTAATAAAAAAACCATAACTATTTCTAGCTATGGTTTATTTTTAAATTTTGGCTTTTTGTTTTTTAAAGAAGTATATTTACCTGGATAAGCAATTTGAAGAGCTATAAGGGGACTGTTATTGCAGAATTTACTAAGCATACCTCCTAAATTATTTTTATAAAATATTGAAGCAGATATATTATTATACACTTCTTCATATGACCATTTTAGCTTTTCTTCAATTAGCCATCTTACTGCTATAATAACCTTTTCTTTAGACCAAGCACCTACTTTAATTGTATCCCATTCATGAAAATCTAAGTTTTTATCAACAGCAGGTTTTAGCAAATTATATAAACTACCTGCATTTTTTAATGCTTTTGAACATCCATATTTATAACAAATTAAATTTGTTGATATTTTTTAAAAATGATAAAATAAAAGTAACCAAAAAAGGGAAAATAAAAATTACCAATATTGGCTACTTTTTTTGATATA
>CANQUF010000005.1 GCA_947626975.1 uncultured Clostridia bacterium | reverse complement strand
TATTTCTTTTTGATTTTGTTTGTAATATTTTTCCAGTAATTTGCTATCTCTTGAAATTACATCTTCATATATTTTTAATTTATTATTTATATTAGTGACATTAAAAATGTTCTTCTTTTCACCAAGTAACAATAATAATTGATAAATCTCTAAGTCAGAAAACATATTACTCTCTAACATTGTAGAAATAGATTTTTTATAGTAAAATTCTTTTGAATTTTCAATTAATAATGGAAAATCTTTTTCTTTGTTATATTCACTTATGTTTTCAGGTAAAATTGATGAATAAATAAAAGCAATAGGATTCTCAAAATCTCCTAAATTATATTTTTTTATATCAACTATAAAATTATTATTATATGAATCAGAATCCTCTATATCATTAATAATTAAAATATTTAATTTATCATTTTTTATAGTTAGACATGTAAAATTTTTATCAAAATATAAATCAGAATCTTTCGGAGATAAGAATCCCTTAATTCCTCGTTTTTCACGTTTATTATATTTTATAATTTTATTTGCATGTTCAGATAATTTTATTCCATATTTTATACAATCTTCTTTATAAGTGTTCTCTACATATATATATATTTTATTCATTTTGCACCTCTACATAAAAGTAATTTTCATTATATTATAGTGAAATTAATTCAATAAAATCATTAGTTATTTGTTTATTTTTATTACTTAAATTAATATAAGGCGTTAATAGATTATTATATAATTTAAGCTTTTCTATTGTTTTAGATTTAGTATTTTGTAAGTTATTTTTAAAAGATATAAAATCAGGATCTTTTATTAAATTTGGGTAGGCCTCTGCTATTGCAATTATTGATGAAAAGTTAGTATATAATAATTTTATATTTTCTATTTTAGAATTTAATTTATTTGCATTTTTGTAATCTTCTTCTATTTTATTAAGTGAGGTTATTAACGTTTGTTCTGATTTCATATATTTATTTATAATATTTAATAAATCATTTTTTAGTTTTAAATTTGAATCTAATAAATTATTAATTTGTACTAAACACTTATTAAGCCTTTTTTTTCTATAAACATAATTATAAAACTTAATACTAGCGACGGTTAAAATAATAATTAAGAGAAGAAATGATAAAGTGAAAATACCGCCATAGAGGCATAAATATCACCTGACTTTCATATATATATAATATATTGTAACATTTTATATTAATTTATTCAATAGCAATATAAAAATAAAATTGATTTTATGTAATATAAGAGCATAAATAATCACTGTTTAATAAAATTATATAAAATATTACAATATGTTTTTTTAATGTATTATTAATGTAATATTTAATTGTAACTTAAATGATAGAAAGTGTTACTAAGCCTTAAATATTAGGAAAAATCGGTATAAAATATTTTATTTTAAATTTAGAAACAATAACAATAAATTGACAAATGAGTATAATTATAGTATAATATACTTGTCACGTAAAGGAGTGATCTTTAGTGGAAGAGGATAAGGTTTATATATTAAGAAAAACATTAACTGTTATAACTCTTATACTTATATTTGCTACAGCTGGTCTTTTTATATTATCATCACAAACTAAAACTATTAAATTAGATTACTATGGAAATGTGAAAAATATAAAAACATTATCTATGACAGTAGAAGATTTTTTAATGTCAAATAATATATATACTAGTGATAATACACAAGTATCACCTTCAATAGACACTAAAATTAAGGAAGGTATGGAAATAAAATTATCTAATAAACAAGAACTTGCTAAATTAGATGATGCAACAATAATTAATGAATATTCTCCTATGATAGCTAAAATAGAACAAGTTGAAGTATCTATACCGTTTAATGAAGAAATAACTAATAACTCTACTTTAGAGAGAGGAAATGAAAATATAATACAAGAAGGAAAAGAAGGAAAAGAGATTGTAAAATATCTTGTAAGATATAATAATAATAATGAAACATATAGAGCTGAAATAAGTAAAAACGTTATTGAAGAGGCACAAAATAAAATAATTGAAGTTGGAACAAAATTACCAACTGTTTCGTCAAGAGGTGCGACAGTTACAGTTCCATCTGCAATTGTAGTTGATGAAGGATTTAAGCAATATAATATTGCTTTACCAGTCGAACAACAAAAATATGCATATAATTTATGTAAAAATTATGGAATTGAATATGAATTATTTTTAGCAGTTATGAAAAAAGAAAGTGGATTTAATCCAAATGCTATTGGTGGAGGAAATTCATATGGACTATGTCAAATCCATATTTCAAATCATGCTAATTTAAGAAATAAGTTAGGAGTTTCTAATTTTTTAGATCCATATGATAATATGACTGCAGGAGCATATCTATTAGCTATTTATATAGATTCTGCAAAAGCTAAAGTTTCAGGAGATGCTGTTGTTGTATATGCTCTAAATTCATATAATATGGGTGAGAACATATATTATAACACTTGCTATAGTCAAGGTATATTAAATAGAGGATATAGTAATTCTGTAATAGCTTTAAGAAATTCTCTTATTGCAAATGGCTCAATATAAAAAATAATTGCTAGGAAAATGTACTAGCAATTATTTTTTGAAAGGATGAAGTAATTTGGATACATTTACGATAACTAAAAACATATTAAATAAATATGATGTAAAAGCTAAAAAAAGATTTGGTCAAAATTTTTTAATTGATGATAATATATTAAAAAATATACAAAGGGTTTCTGATATAAATGAAAATGATCTTATTATTGAAATTGGACCTGGTCTTGGTAATTTAACAAAGTATTTATTAGATAAATCAAAATATGTTCTATTAGTAGAAATTGATAATAAAATGATTAATATTTTAAATGATAGATTTATAAAATATAATAATTATACATTATTAAATGAGGATATATTAAAAATTAACTTGGATAATATAATAAATTCAATTGAGAAGGATAATAATATTAAATTTGAAAATGTAAAAGTAGTAGCTAATTTACCATATTATATAACAACTCCAATTATATTTAAATTATTGCAAGAAGAAAATAGAATAAATGAGATTATAGTAATGGTTCAAGAAGAAGTAGCTAATAGGATGGTATCAAAAAATAAAAATAAAGATTTTGGAATATTAACTCTTATGGTAAAATATTTTTCTAAAGCAAGCATTGAATTTATTGTGCCTAAAACATCATTTATTCCTATTCCTGATGTTACATCTGCTATAATTAAATTAAAAAAAGAAAAAAGATATAGAGTTAATAATGAAGAATTATTATTTAAACTTATTCATTGTAGTTTTGCACAAAGAAGAAAAAAATTAGTTAATTCATTGGAGTCAACAAAATTTTTAAATTTAGATAAATCAAGCTTAGAAAACTTACTAGAAAGTTGTGGCATATCAAAGAATGTAAGAGCTGAAGAATTAGATTTAAAAGATTATATTAAATTAGTAGAAAATATAAAATTAAATTAAAATAATAAAAAAATGTAGATTTTTGACGATTTACATGATATACTACGTTTAAAGTAATTATTTTAGTATTATTTTTATAGGCAATCGTTATTTTATAAATTAGAAAAAATTTATTATTTAATACTATATAATTATTATAATATTAATTGGAGGTGAATTTATTTATGTTTATAGCAAGCTTAATTTTAGGAATTGCTTCTATAGTACTTTCTTGGGTGCCAATCTTAGGATTTCTTATTGCAGTAACAGCATTAATAATTTCTATTGTAGCAATGGTTAAAAGAAAGAAGAATAAAGAAGCAAAGAATAGTGGTATGGCAATACCAGGTCTTATTACTAGTATAATAGGTCTTATTTTTTCAATGGTAATGTCAGTATTTATTATAGTTGCTCTTATAATAAGTATGAGCAATAAAACATCAAAAAATATTACTGGTGATATTAGTACTCAACTTAATAATTCATTATATAGCCAATATGATTATGAAACTATGACAGGTACAGAGGTAAGAACTGCTATTAGAAGTTTGTACAGTAAAGACGATTTTATTTTAGAGGCACAAAGTGAAAAAGATGGAGTATATTTGCAATATGGCGAAGCTAAAGGAAGTGGTGGTGGAATATCTAAATATAAGTCTACAAGAAAAGCTAGCTCACAAAGTGGTTATACAAGAAATACAACTAGTAGCTTAAGTTCAAATATATTATCATCATCAAGTTATACTTCTACATTAATAAAAGATAGTTTGGGAAATGTAATAGGTATTAGTTTTACTAGAAATAAATAGAATTATTAAAAAGGCTTTAAATATAAGATTAAAATAATCTTTTAATTAAAGCCTTTTTTTATGAAAAAGTAGAGTATACTTAAGTTTACTATCTATATTTTGATTTTTAAAACAGCTTATTTAATTACAATTTTTATCATGAGTATTATTTGAAGATATTAAATATTTTGTATATGGTAATGTAATTCCTTTTTTTAATAAATTTATATCGGATAGATGTATGTATAATTTGCTTTTTATGATAAATAACGTTATATTAGTAATTATATCTAATACACTTTCATTATTTATATTAATAAAAAATATAAATACTATTGGTATTATAAATATGCCTAAAATATATATTTTAATATTTATACTTAATGATAGATAATTTAGAATGTAAAATACAATTATACAATATATAAAAAAAATAATAGCAGTTTTGTATTCTATAATTCCTAATAATTTACTTTGCCTTTTATAATTAGAATATATTGGTTTTTTATTATCATCTAACATTTATACAACGCTCCTTATTTAATAATTTTTATTATCATTTTTTATTTTAACTAGAAATTCTTTTGTAAAATTATTTATTTTATATAATATATAAACACTTCCAACTAATATAATCTTAAACATTATATTACCTTTATTTTTATACATTAATGGAATTATAATTATAAGTTTGGTTATTATTTGTACACTAAATAATGTAAAAAATAATTTAAGCCATGTTTTAAATATTTCACTCGTTAAATCACTACATAATGTTAAAAAAGCTATAGGAGATATTATTATTAAAAAAATAATTGTCACATATCTTATAGCAAATGAAATTAATATTCCTAATATTCCAAAAGATACAAGACCTTTTATTATACCATCTAAACTTAAAATATCACTTTTCATAAAATCATTTATAGAAAGAATCGTTTCTTTTAAATTAGCAAAAGTGGCTTCTTTACCTACTATATTTTTTGCAAAGGTATTTATAGCATCTGATAGACCATCAAATAAAGTTAGCAATTGCTCACATAAAAAGTAACTACAATTAACTAGTATTCCTACTATAATAATTTTTAGTATAAAATAATATACATTTTCAACTTTATTGCCATTATATAATGATATTAATTGAGTAAAAGCATAATATATAATATAAAATAGTATAAGTGCATTTGCAATTATAATTATACCATTTTCTTTATTTTCGAAAAAAATTTGTTTTAATGGTTCTTCTTTTAAAATATCAGGACCTATTAATACAATTTTATCTAACGTTTTATATACTTCACCTTCTACAGACTTAAATAGTTTTTCAAATACTGTATTTAAATTAGTTAAAATATCTTGTGAGTTCATAAATTATCCTAAAAGACTATCAACAAATTTGATTATTAAACTAATAGAAATAATAATCGCATAACCTATTATTGCATTAATTATAGTCTTTTTACCCTTAACCATTTTTTCCTCGTCACCAAAACTTAGTTTTCTCATAAGTACCCCAACAGCAATTGCTACACCAGCAGCAGGAGTAGCTAATTTTACTAAATATTCCTGAATTTTTTTTAAAGCAGTATTTAATTTATTTACTAAGGTTGGGGTAGTGGCTCCGTATATGCATGAAAAATTAACCATTAATATTATAAATATAAAAAAGTATATTGCTATTTTTTTCAAATTTATTTTTTTATTTTTTAATAATTTCATTTTCTTTTTCCTCCCATCTTTTCAATTTAATTTTTTCAAACAATTTCATACTATATCCATCTGATAAAAGACAAGTTGCTTCAAAAGTTTTTAAGTTTTGTGTAAAATAATCTTCATTATATTTGTAATCTAATTTTTGAGAGTTAGAAAAGCTTTCTGATAAATTAGTTTTATATGATTTGAATTTATTAAATAATGTACTATATTTGTTGTTTGTACCATTTTCAGAATAGCTGTTACTATAATAATTTTTAACTTCTTTTCCAATTTGTTTTATAATCTCAGAAACTGTAAATAAGTCATCATTTCTTAACCATATTTTATTTACTAAGTTTTGAATAATAACTCTAGCAGAATATTCATTTTGTAAAGAATTAATTAAGGAAGAGTAGCTTTGCATACTTATAACATTTATGCATTTATATTCTCTTGACAAAGAAAAAAATCTTGCGTCTTCAATATTTGCAAATTCTTGATATTCATCACATAAGAAAAAAACTTTTTTATAATTAAATTTTTGAGATAAAATTTGCTTTTGAAAATCTAATTTTAAATATGTAGAAATTATTTGGGATAATACTTTATTGTCTCCAATATTTATGGATAAAACTACTATTTTTTGTTTTAAAAAATCTATATTATCTCCTTTTTTACAAAATTTATTATATATAGTACTATTAGAGCAGAAAATATTTGTAATTCTTGTAATTTCTGCTTTTATAATTCCAATAGTTCTATCATCTAATGTTAAATATTCATTTTTTATATTTAAAATAGCAGACTTAATTTCAAATATTTGAGTATCATTAAAATTATTATTTAAGACCTTATCTTTTATATAATTTATTTTTTCATATAGATAATCAACATCAAGTATAATTTTGTGTAGTTCATAAAAATCAACATATTCTTTGTATGCACGAATTAAGGTTATCATATCTCTTACAATGCTTTCGGCTTTATCTAGCCAAAATGAATCTGATAAATTATTTTTGCTAGTAAGAACGAGAACTTGTTTCAATCTATTAGCAAGTTCTATATTTGATATATCATTATTATCTAAGGGATTATATATATTATTACTTTGTAGAGAAATCTCTACTATTTTATCTGTTTTATTATACTTATTTGCTATTTTTCGTACTGTATCAATATAGTTTCCTTTAATGTCTATAACAAGACCATAAATATCATTTTTAATAAGTGAATCTAGTATTACAGATGTAGCTGAGCTTGTTTTTCCACTGCCTATGCTTCCAGTTATTAATACATTTTGAAATAGCCCCTCTTCTTTTAATATAACTTCGTTATTTTTGTCATTTCCTATACAGATATTGCAATTATTATAATTTATATTTTCTTTTGAATTTCCCGTGTTTTTTGAATTATATTTAAAAAATAATTTTTGAAAAATTTTAAATTTAGATAAAAATAGTAATAAAAAATTTGTAAAGATAAAAAAAGAAATATAATAAATAACTTTAAATTTGAAATAGTTTCCACCTAATATGTATGAAATATCAATATTTTTACCTAAAATATTTATATATAAAAAATTTGAAATTAAAAAATTATATGTAAATGCTACTTTAACTGCCAAAATTACTATGGATACAAAAAATATATATAATATGATCCTGTACCCATAAGGTGATATATAATAAAAAAAGTTTAAGAAATTTAACTTATTATTTTTTTGTACATTATCAAAATTGCCGATTATATTTTTCAGATTTTTTTAGAGTTATATACTTTCTAAGCTTGTCCCCTGAACTAGAAAGTATAATTCTACTATCTAAAAGAGAATATAACCACAAAGAATCAAAAAAAATATAGATAAAAAAAGTTAGAATAAAATACATATAATCACCTAAAACTAGTTTAACATTTCTAAATCATTTAGTCAATTTACAGTATAAAATGTTACAATATTAGATAAAAATAACTCATCTTCGACATAAATAAAAGTAATTATTTATCATAATATGTTAAAAAGTATGAAAAATGAAAAGTAATAAAATAAATATTTGTTATTAAAAATAATAAAATACATATAAAAAATAAATATAAATTTTATAATACTAAGAGGTAAAAATTATATGGATAATACAAAAAACAAATTGTATATTTATAGAAATATTAATACTTTTAATGCTAATTTAGAAATATAAAAAAATAGTAGTATTAGTATTATTTGCAATGGAAAATGTTATTATTATTCAAATATTGTTGTAGATATATCTATAAATGTGTATAAAATTTATGGCTTTGAAAATAAGATTAATGATAAAATTATGGCTATTTACTCTTGTTATACATTAAAATATCACATATATTAGTAATCATATTTAGAAAATTTGTACAAGTAGTAGCTTTTAGATATATAAAGACACGTAAAATTTTAGAAAAATAATATATAAATTATTGTGCGTATATTTATTTTTACATAATTAGTTAAGAAAAATTTTTTCTTCAAAAAAACTTAACATTTTACAAATTTTAAGTTGACATTATTAAATTAATTTGGTATAATAACATATATATTGTTTATGAAATTCAGAACTATGTAAACTTAATTCCGGAAGAGGGTTGAAATAGTGATAAAAAAATTAGAGTGTAAATAAAAAATGGTGTATACAAAAATCAATTTAGTTGTTATGTAAACTAAATTGGCTTTTTGTCGTCTTTATGTATTTGGGGGTATAAAAATGATTCATGAAATAAAAAATGGAAAAGCTAAAAGAATGAGCTTTTCAAAAATTAAAGAAGTTATTGACATGCCTGATTTAATTGATATTCAAAAACAATCATATGAGTGGTTTTTAAAATCAGGTTTAAGGGATGTTTTATATGATGCATCTCCAATAACTGATTTTTCAGGTAATTTATTATTAGAATTTGTAGATTACAGAATAGAGGATGAAACCAAATATACAATAGAAGAGGCAAATGAACGTAATACTACCTATTGCTCAAGATTACAAGTACAAGTGCGTTTGATAAATAAAGAAACAGGTGAAATAAAGGAGCAAGAAATATTTTTAGGTGATTTACCATTAATGACAGAAAAAGGAACATTTATAATTAATGGAGCAGAAAGAGTTATAATTTCTCAATTAGTTCGTTCACCTGGAGTTTACTATGCATCTTCAAGAGATAAAGCTGGAAAGTTCTTGTATGAAGCAACTGTTATGCCTAATCGTGGGACTTGGATTGAACTTGAAAGTGATTCAACAGATATGATGTATGCAAGAGTAGATAGGACAAGAAAGGTACCTATTACCACTCTTATTAGAGCACTTGGCATTGAAACAGATCAAAAAATAATGGATTTATTTGAAGATGATATATTAAATGAAATATTATATAAAGACTCTGCTAAAACTCAAGATGAAGCTTTACTTGAGATATATAAAAAGATAAGACCTGGAGAACCTTTACATGTAGATGCCGCTAAATCTTTACTTTTTGGATTATTATTTGAAGAAAGACGTTATGATTTATCAAGAGTTGGTAGATATAAATATAATAAAAAATTAAGTGTTGCAAATAGGATTAAAGACAAAATTGCATATGAAGATATAATTAATCCTGAAACAGGTGAAATTTTAGTTTCAGCAGGAGAAGTTATATCTGAAGAAGCAGCAAATGAAATAAAACAGTGTGGTATAAATGTTGTATATATAAATAAAGACGATAAAAAGATAAAAATAATAGGTAATAATACTGTAGATATTTCAAAATACTTAGGTATTGAAATAGATAATCAAGTTATAAAAGAAGAAGTATATTTACCAGCTTTAAAGGAATTGTTAAATACAGTTGACGTTAATGATGAAAAAGAATTAAGGAAAAAAATAAAGCAAAATAGAGAAAAATTAGTAATAAAACATGCTACATTAGATGATATAATGGCTTCAATTAACTACTTCTTAAATTTAAGACATGGACTAGGTGAAGTTGATGACATAGATCATCTAGGAAACAGACGTGTAAGATGTGTAGGTGAATTATTACAAAATCAATTTAGAATTGGTCTTGCAAGACTTGAAAGAGTAGTACGTGAAAGAATGGCTACACAAGATTTAGATGTTGCAACACCTCAAACTTTAATAAATATAAAACCTGTTGTAGGGACATTAAGAGAGTTCTTTGGAAGTTCTCAGTTATCACAATTCATGGATCAAATAAACCCACTTGCTGAACTTACACATAAAAGAAGAATATCAGCACTTGGCCCTGGTGGACTTACAAGAGATAGAGCAGGTTTTGAAGTTCGTGATGTACATCATACTCATTATGGTAGACTTTGCCCTATAGAATCTCCTGAAGGACCAAATATAGGACTTATATCTTCACTTTCTACATTTGCAAAAATAAATAGATATGGTTTCATTGAATCACCATATAGAGTAATTAATAAAGAAACAGGAGTAGTAACTAATGAAGTAATATATATTACTGCTGATGATGAAGATAATTATATAGTAGCTCAAGCTAATGAACCATTAGATAAAGATAATAAATTTATAAATAAAAGAGTTAAAATAAGACACAAAAATGAAATCATCGAAATTGAAAAAGAAAAAGTTGATTTGATGGATGTATCACCAAAACAACTAGTATCTGTTTCAACAGCTTTAATTCCTTTCTTAGAAAATGATGATGCAAAACGTGCTCTTATGGGATCTAATATGCAACGTCAAGCAGTTCCATTAATCAGAGCAGATAGCCCTATTGTTGGAACAGGTATTGAATATAAAACTGCACTAGATTCAGGTATTGTTATAACAGCTAAGAATGATGGTGTAGTAGAATATGTTGATTCAAATAAAATAATAATAGAAACTAAAAAAGGAAAAGATGAGTATCATTTAATTAAATATAAAAGGTCTAACCAAGGTACATGTATAAATCAAAAGCCAATAGTTATAAAAGGTGAAGAAGTAAAAAAAGGTGATGTTATTGCTGATGGACCATCTACTCAAAATGGAGAACTTGCACTTGGTAAAAATATTCTTGTAGGATTTATGACTTGGGAAGGATATAACTATGAAGACGCAATTTTAATATCTGAAGATTTAGTTAGAGATGATGTACTTACAACTATCCATATCGAGGATTATGATTGTGAATCTAGAGATACAAAATTAGGACCTGAAGAAATAACAAGAGAAGTACCAAATGTTGGAGACGATGCATTAAAGGATTTAGACGAAAATGGAATTATACGTATTGGTGCAGAGGTAAGACCAGGGGATATATTAGTAGGAAAAGTAACACCAAAAGGTGAAACTGAACTTACTGCAGAAGAAAAACTACTTCGTGCAATATTTGGAGAAAAAGCTAGAGAAGTAAGAGATACATCACTTAGAGTTCCACATGGTGAAGAAGGAACAATTGTTGATGTAAAAATATTTACAAGAGATAATTGTGATGAACTTGCAGCTGGTGTAAATAAAGTAGTAAGAATATATATAGCTCAAAAAAGAAAAATATCAGTTGGAGATAAAATATCTGGAAGACATGGTAATAAGGGAGTAATATCACGTATTTTACCAAGAGAAGATATGCCATATCTATCAGATGGTACACCTTTACAAATAGTACTAAACCCACAAGGTATACCTTCACGTATGAATGTTGGTCAAGTATTAGAAGTACATTTAGGATATATAGCTAATTTATATGGATGGAAAGTATCTACTCCAGTTTTTGATGGAGCAAAAGAAGCAGATATTGTAAAGTTATTTGAAGAAAAAGGATTAGATCCAAGTGGTAAATTTGATGTGTATGATGGTAGAACTGGTGAAAAATTTGATAGAAAAGTAACAGTTGGATATATGTATATGTTAAAACTATATCACTTAGTTGATGATAAAATACATGCACGTTCAATAGGACCATATTCTTTAGTAACACAACAACCACTTGGTGGTAAAGCTCAATTTGGTGGACAAAGATTTGGTGAAATGGAAGTATGGGCATTAGAAGCTTATGGAGCATCATATACGTTACAAGAAATGCTAACAGTAAAATCTGATGATATTGTAGGAAGACTTAAAACTTATGAAGCAATTGTAAAAGGTGAAAGTATACCAACTCCTGGTATACCAGAGGCATTTAGAGTACTTACAAAAGAATTGCAAAGTTTAGCACTTGATTTAAGAATGTATAAAGAAGATAAAGCTTTAGAATTAAGAGAATCTATGGAAGATGATACTGATGGAATTGATATAAAAGATATTCAAGACTCTGAAAATATTTTAGATGGGCTTGGAGAGATAAATGATAGTGATTTTGAAGGTATGACTGTAGAAGATGAGGAAAAAGAAGATTCAGATTTATTAGAAGAAGATGATTCTATGTATAATGAAGATATAGAAGAATAGAGGGTTAAGGAGGAAAAAATATATGCAAGATATGGATAATTTTGATAGATTAGGTATAGGACTTGCATCACCTGATAAAATAAGAGAATGGTCAAAAGGTGAAGTTAAAAAACCTGAAACTATTAATTATAGAACACTTAAACCTGAAAGAGATGGTCTATTTTGCGAAAAAATATTTGGACCTACTAAAGATTGGGAATGCTATTGTGGTAAATACAAGAAAGTAAGATATAAAGGAATAATATGTGACAGATGTGGTGTTGAGGTTACAAAGAAAAAAGTAAGACGTGAAAGACTTGGACATATTGAACTTGCTTGCCCTGTTTCACATATATGGTTCTTTAAAAGTGTACCAGGAAGAATGGGTTTAATGCTAGACATTTCACCTAAAGCGTTAGAAAAAGTTATATACTTTGCTGCATATATAGTATTAGATCCAAAGGATACTGGATTTAAAAAATGTGATATCTTAAATGAAAAAGAATATAGAGAAGCTCAAGAAAAGTATGGCGCTGGAACTTTTAGAGTAGGAATGGGTGCAGAGGCTATAAGAGAATTATTAGTTGATATTGATCTAAATAAACTATATGAAGAAATAAAAAAAGAATTAGAAAATACTACTGGTGCTAAAAGAGCAAAGCTTATAAAAAGAATAGAAACTGTAGAAGCCTTTATAAAATCTAATAATAGACCTGAATGGATGATTTTAGAGGTATTACCTGTAATACCTCCAGATCTTAGACCTATGGTACAGTTAGATGGTGGTAGGTTTGCAACTTCAGATTTAAATGATTTATATAGAAGAGTAATAAATAGAAATAACAGATTAAAAAGGTTACTTGAATTAGAAGCTCCTGATATAATAGTAAGAAATGAAAAAAGAATGCTACAAGAAGCAGTAGATGCTCTAATAGATAATGGAAGACGTGGAAAACCACTTACTGGAGCTGGTGGAAGACCATTAAAATCACTTACAGATATGTTAAAAGGTAAACAAGGAAGATTTAGACAAAACTTACTTGGTAAGAGGGTTGACTACTCAGGACGTTCTGTTATTGTTGTAGGACCTGAACTTAAAATTTATCAATGTGGACTTCCAAGAGAAATGGCATTAGAGCTATTTAAACCTTTTGTAATGAAAGAATTGGTAAAAAGAGGTATGGCATTTAATATAAAAAATGCTAAAAGAATGGTAGAAAGAACTGCAGTTGAAGTATGGGATGTATTAGAGGAAGTAATTAAAGATAGACCTGTAATGCTAAATCGTGCTCCTACACTACATAGACTTGGAATTCAAGCTTTTGAGCCTGTGCTTGTAGAGGGAAGAGCAATAAAATTACATCCACTTGTATGTACAGCATTTAATGCTGACTTTGATGGAGATCAAATGGCTGTACACGTACCTTTATCTCCTGAAGCTGTTGCAGAAGCTAAAATTTTAATGCTTGCTTCAAATAATTTGTTAAAATTACAAGATGGTAAACCAGTTACTGTACCATCACAAGATATGATACTTGGTAATTATTATCTTACAGTTGATATAGAAGATGAACCAGGTAAAGGTAAAATTTTCTCAAGTGTTGAAGAAGCAATGATGGCATATGATGAAAAAATAATTGGTATGCATGTTCCAATAAAAGTAAGAGTAACAAAAGAAATTAATGAAAAGAAAGTTACAGGAATTATTGATGCTACTGTTGGTAGACTTATTTTCAATGAGTATATTCCTCAAGATTTAGGCTTTGTAGATAGAACTAAGAAGGAAAATGAGTTAAAATTAGAAATAGATTTCCCAGTAAGAAAGAAAGAACTTGGAATGATAATTGATAAATGTATTGCAGTTCATGGTATAGCAAGATCAGCAATTGTTCTTGATAATATTAAATCTTATGGATACAAATATTCTACACAGTCAGCTGTTACAGTATCTGTTGCAGATATTATAGTTCCTGATGAAAAACCAGCTATTCTTAAAGAAGCAGAAGATCAAGTAGAAGGAATTCTTAAAAACTTTAAGAGAGGTTTAATATCTGATGAGGAAAGATATAACGAAGTAATAAAAGTATGGTCAAAAGCTACAGATAAGATTCAAACAGCTATAATGAATAATCCAGATAAATTAAATCCAATTCAAATGATGGCATATACTGGTGCCAGAGGTAATCCAACACAAATTAGACAATTATCTGGTATGCGTGGACTTATGGCAAATACTATGGGGCAAACAATTGAGCTTCCTATAAAATCTAACTTTAAAGAAGGTCTTGATGTTCTTGAATTCTTTATAGCATCTCATGGTGCTAGAAAAGGTCTTGCGGATACAGCTTTAAGAACTGCTGACTCTGGTTATTTAACTAGAAGACTTGTTGATGTAAATCAAGATGTAATAGTTATGGAAGATGATTGTGGAACAGAACATGGATTTGAAGTTGAAGCTATAATGGAAAGTGGAGAACCTATAGAAAAATTATATGAAAGAATAGAAGGAAGATTTTTAGCTGATAACGTTGTTGATGAAAACGGTAAAGTATTATTTGAAAGAAATACATATATTAATGGTGATGTTGCAGATAAAATAATAGAAGCAGGAATAACAAAGGTAAAAATACGTTCTGCGTTTACTTGCGAATCTGTTAGAGGAGTTTGTGCAAAATGTTATGGTAAAAATCTTGCTACAGGTGACGTAATTACTCCTGGAGAAGCTATAGGTATAATAGCAGCACAATCTATAGGTGAACCAGGTACACAGCTTACAATGAGAACAATACATAGTGGTGGTGTTGCCGGTTCTGATATAACTCAAGGTTTACCTAGAGTTGAAGAATTATTTGAGGCAAGAAAACCTAAGGGTGTTGCTATGGTAACTGAAATAGATGGTACTGTAACTATTGGTGAGCATGGCTCTAATAAAGAAGTAATAGTTACTAAAGACGATAAACATACTGAAAGATATGTAATACCTTATGGTATGAGACTTGTAGTATCTGATGGTAGTGTCGTTAAAGCAGGAGATAGAATAACTGAAGGTTCACTTGATCCTCATGATATTATACGTATTAAGGGTGATATAGCGGTTGAAAATTACCTAATTGAAGAAGTTCAAAAAGTATATAGAACACAAGGTGTTCATATAAATGATAAACATATAGAGATTGTTGCACGTCAAATGCTAAGAAAAATACATGTTGATGATGCAAAACAAACAAATCTTATTACTGGAACAACTGTTGATATGACAGAATTTAATGCCGAAAATAGAAGAGCAATAAAAGAAGGTTTAGAGCCTGCAAAGGGAACTAAGACTTTACTTGGAATAACTAAAGTAGCACTTCAAACAGATTCATTCTTATCTGCTGCCTCATTCCAAGAAACAGCAAGAGTACTTACTGATGCAGCAGTTAAAGGTAAAGTTGATAAATTACAAGGACTAAAAGAAAATGTATTAATTGGTAGATTAATTCCTGCTGGAACTGGTGTCGTAGACTATTCTAGTATAGATGTTCAAGGGTATAACAATAAGGCTGAAAATAATAGCGATGATAATACAGAGCAACAGGAAAGTGACAATACAATTAAAGAAGTAGATGATTAAACCATAAAGAATACATGTGTTGTAAATTGATATAAGTTAATTAAATTTAATTTATATCAATTTTTTTGTTAAATGTAATATATATTTATTATATTTATAAAATAATTAAATTTATATAATATAGTTGAAAAAATAATACACATATATTAAAATATATAAAGGAAATATGGTGATAATAAAATGAAAAAGATAGTAAAATACATTATAAACATTTTAATTATATTAGTTTTAATTGCTTTTATATATATTATACTTACAAACAAAAAAGTATCAAACCAAATAATTGTATCAGTAAATGATATGAGAGATAATATAACTAACTTTAATTCTGAAGAAATTGATGAAAATGTTAAAATAAACAGTCTACAAATAAAAAATTGTACTTTTTATTATAATACTTTAACTGATACTCAAAAGGAAATTTATTTAGCACTACTAAGTAGTATAAATAATCTAGATACAACTGTAAAGTTAAAAAAATATGAATATATAGATGAAGAAACTACGATGAACGATATAAAAATTTCAATGCAAAATTTATTTTTAGATCATCCAGAAATATTTTATGTAAAAACAAATTATACTGTTTCTACAGTAGATTTAATAAAAGGAAAAAGAGTTGAAGTTCTGCTAGAATATACAGTAGCAGATAAAAATGAACTTGATAATAAGATAAATGAAGTAAGTACGGTATTAGATGAATTAGTAAATGAAGCAAAGGGTAAAGATATATTTGAAGCAGAGTTATACTTACATGATAAAATAGCTACAATGTGTAAATATTATCGATATGAAAATATTGAAGATATACCAGAAGAGTGCCATAGTATATATGGTTGTGTAGTAAATAAAAGTGCAGTATGTGATGGACTATCCAAAACTTTACAAATAGCATTAGATAAATTAGGAATTGAAAGTATATTAGTTTCAGGAAGTATACAAGATCAATTACATGCGTGGAATTTAGTAAAACTTGAAGATGAATGGTACCATGTGGATATAACGTCTGATAAATCATTAGATAAAGATTTTAATGATGATTCGTCTGTAGTTATACATTCATACTTTAATATAACTGATGAAAAGATTTTAAAAACAAATGCTATCGAAGATAAACAACTGCTTCCAAAAGCTACTGGGACTAAATATAATTATTATATTTATAAAGATAAATATATATCTAATAAAGATAATTTCGAATCTAAATTAACTAAAATTTTAAGTGAAAATACTGATGATAAGATTGCTGAATTTGGAATAGAAAATAACGTTGATGCTATAACAGAAAATTTAGTATTATTATTAAGTCATCCTAAATTTTCTGAATATGTAAGTAGTGATAAAAGAAGATTTAATTATTATAATATATTAGATTCATTTATTTTGACAAAGCAAAAATGATAAAATTTATATAAAAAGTATCATAACCTTAAACTATTTATGTTTTAAAGTTATGATACTTTATAATATATTATTCATAATTAGATAATAAAAATGCAATATATTTTGCTACAGATAATTTATCATCGAGTGTAAGTTTCTCAAACTCTGAGCAAATATTATTTTCGGGTTTAGTTAAAATTAGATTACCTATTATGTCATCGGAACTTATTTTTAATATATTACAAATTTTTACAAAATTTGCAATTGTACAAGAATTTTCTCCTCGCTCGATTCTTCCATATTGGTTAGGTACAACATCAAGCTCTTTTGCCATATCTTCTTGAGTGATTTTATTAAGTTCTCTATATTCTTTAATTCTTTTACCTATGGTTATATTTAATTCTTCTATTTTTTTCAATATAATCACCATAGATATTATATCACCAAAGTATAATCAATATAACATCTTAAAAAGTAACAAAATCAAGCTATATTATCTTAATTAGTTATATACTAATAAATATAGTATACTAAATTCAAAAATTACTTTGTCAAGTAAGGTCTCTAATTAATAGGAGATCTACCACAATATCTAGTAACGATATTTAATACCAGATTTAAGGTTTTTAAATTTTTTAGGCTCAGAATAAACATAAAAACCTTTTTTGTTCTTTGAGAGATGATTTCTTTGTCTTATTTTTCGAAAAAAACAGAACAATATTGCTCTGTTTTAGTTTTAAATTTTATATTATTTTAGTAATTTTTATTTGGTTAATTTCTGTATTTCTTTATCAATAAATTCCTTTATTATAGGTATATCGTTTATTGCCGTATCAAAAATAATTCTATAATCCATATCATAATATCCATGAGCAAAACGATTTCGCAATCCTCTTATTTCGTCCCAATTTATATATTATTTTGTGTACTTTTAATATAATCTGATGTCAAATGATTAACAAGTTCTCCGATTTGAAATATAGGCATAGAAATTGCATTTCTAAAAACAACATTACTATTAAAATCTTCTATACTTTTTCCAAATATTTCAAAAGCTTTATATATTTGTTCACAATATTTGTTCACAATATTCTTTCATATGTAATAACACTGTTAAATTTCTATTTAAATTACTCATATATATCTAATCTCTCCTTCTTTACTTCATTATAAAATATATTTTTAGCAAGTTTTATTGACTCACTATCATATTGTATATCATCTGTATATGTTTCTTCTATAACAATATCAACTTGCTTTTTTAAAATTTGCTCTATTTCATGTGCAAGAGCAGATAATTGTAAAAGTGTTTTTAAATTTCCTTTTCTTATCATTATATCAACATCAGACTTTTTATTAGCTTCACCTCTTGCATATGAACCAAATATATATGCCTTTTCAATTCCATATTTTTTTAAAATATCATATACCATTTCTTTTATTTCTTCAACTGTATATACTTTTTCACTCATTTTTTAATCTCCAATTTATATTAAAATGTTCTGGGGGCCTTAAGCTAACCGAGTTACAACCAATTTCAGACTTCAGTCCCATAGGCTTGCTAAAGTACTAATCTATGTATAATATAACATTTTAATTTCGATTTTGTCAAGCAAAATTAGTACTATTATATTTTTAATTATAAAATTTATAATATACATATTTAGTAATATATTTCAAATTGTAAATTATCTTTCAAATATATCTGAATTTTTTAGAAATCTTTTATAATCTCATTTCTAAAAACATAATATGCTTCTGGCGATATTGTTTTAAAACTGTTCAAATATTTTTCAATATCACTTTCTAATGTTTTGTTTTAAATCCTTGTAATTGGTTCTATATGTCTTAATTTATAATAGCCTTCTTTATTGACTTAACTAAAAAATATAATAATACATTTTTTTAAATATGTCAATATAGAAATTGCTATTTATCCCACTACCTTAGAGATAGTGGACTTCTTGCTTAGATAGGTTAAAATAAATCCACCTATAAATATTATCAAATCATTTAGATAAGTAAATAGGTTTAAACCAGTAAATCCTGTTATAACGAATAAAAATATTCCAGCAAATATAATATATGTAGCAATTGGAAGTATTGAGTTTACTTCATTCTTTTTTATAATTTTTATTCCATTTTTCTTGTGACAAATAAATAATAATATAATTACTACTAATAATATTAAAATTAATGAGAAATATATTAGATAATTTAAATTTTCAAGTAAATTTTTGATTTTTTCTACTTCATCTCTTGAACTAGATAATGTAGATGATAAATAAATATTGATAGCAACTTTACCAAAGAAAATACTATGCAGTAAATGCCAAATTGAAAATAAAATAGCAAATATTCCACCAATTAATTTCCCTTTCCTAAATTTTGTTAATTTCAATTATATCCACCTCTTTTCTGTGTTTTAGATATTTTGATACTTTAAATTATCTTCTACAACAAGTATAGGATACACTAAAAAATCAAGTTTTCATAATAATTTTTTTATTATTTTTTCATCACATTTTTATGTTTCTATTTTATATATTTACCTATTTTATAATATTCATTTTTCAACTTTTGCCTTTTATTTTTAAGTTGTTATATTTTAAATTTTAAAGTCGTGATTGCAAAATTCTGATTGTTTGTAATATTTTAAGTTTCATTTTATGTAATTTTCATAATATTTCTTGACTTTTATATATAATTTTAGTATAATTATGTACGTAGATATGTATATAATATTTACCATAAAAAGGAGGTGAACTTAAGTGCCAACATTTAGCCAATTAGTTAGAAAAGGAAGAAAAGATAAAAGTGTAAAATCTAAATCTCCAGCTCTACAAAAAGGTTACAATTCACGTATTAAATCAACAACAAATCAATCTTCTCCACAAAAAAGAGGAGTTTGTACAGTTGTTAAAACTCAAACACCTAAAAAGCCAAATTCTGCTTTACGTAAAGTAGCAAGGGTTAGACTTACAAATACAATGGAAGTAACAGCATATATTCCAGGTATAGGTCACAATTTACAAGAGCATAGTGTTGTGTTAATTAGAGGAGGAAGAGTAAAAGATCTTCCAGGTGTACGTTACCATATTGTAAGAGGAGTTTTAGATACTGCAGGAGTTGCTGATAGAGTAAAAGCAAAATCAAAATACGGAGCAAAAAAAGCAAAGAAAAAATAATAATAGGTTAGGTGCTTAAGTTTAAATATATAGATTAAACTCTAGCCCTTACAAAAATTAATTTTTTTGAGTACCTTTGAGCTTAAATTAAGTTCAAATAATTATAAAGGAGGGAAGAAAAGTGGCAAGAAAAGGACATATTGCAAAAAGAGAAGTTATGCCAGATCCTATTTATAACTCTAAAGTTGTTACTAAATTAATAAATAAAGTTATGTGGGATGGAAAGAAAGTTACTGCTCAAAAAATTGTATATGGTGCTTTTGATATTGTAAAAGAAAAAACAGGAAGAGAAGCATTAGATGCGTTCCAACAAGCATTAGATAATGTAACACCTATGCTAGAAGTAAAAGCAAGAAGAGTTGGTGGAGCTACATATCAAGTACCTATCGAAATTAGAAAAGAAAGAAAATTTTCTCTTGCAATAAGATGGTTAGTTGAATATGCTAGAAAAAGAAATGAACATAGCATGGAAGAAAAACTAGCAGGAGAGATAATTGATGCTATAAATGGTCAAGGAGGAGCATTCAAGAAAAAAGAAGATACTCACAAGATGGCAGAAGCAAATAGAGCTTTTGCACATTATAGATGGTAATAAAAATCAAAGGAGGAAAATAAATGGCAGGTAGAGAATATCCTCTTGAGAGGACAAGAAATATCGGTATCATGGCACATATTGATGCTGGTAAAACTACTACTACTGAAAGAATACTATTTTATACAGGTAAAACTCATAAAATAGGAGAAGTTCATGATGGTGGAGCTACAATGGACTGGATGGCCCAAGAACAAGAAAGAGGAATTACAATTACTTCAGCTGCTACTACATGTTATTGGAATAATAATAGAATAAATATTATAGATACTCCAGGACATGTTGATTTTACAATTGAAGTTGAAAGATCTCTTAGAGTTCTAGATGGTTCTGTTACAGTACTTTGTGCAAAAGGTGGAGTACAACCACAATCTGAAACTGTTTGGAGACAAGCAAATAAATATAATGTACCAAGAATGGTATATGTAAATAAAATGGATATTACAGGTGCAGATTTCTATAATTGTGTAAAACAATTAAGAGAAAGATTACAAGCTAACGCTGTTCCAATTGCATTACCTATTGGAAAAGAAGATAATTTTAGAGGAATAATTGATTTACTTAAAATGGAAGCTTGTATTCATTATGATGATTTAGGAAAAGACGTTAGACGTGAACCTATTCCAGAAGATATGAAAGAAATAGCTGAAAAATATAGAACTGAACTTATGGAACATATAGCTGAACAAGATGATTCATTAATGGAAAAATATTTAAGTGGAGAAGAATTAACACTTGAAGAGATGAAAGCTGCTATAAGAAAATCTACAATAGCTAATACAATGGTACCAGTAACTTGCGGAAGTTCATATAAAAATAAAGGTGTACAAGAGTTACTTGATAATATAGTTGATTATATGCCAGCTCCAACTGATATACCACATATTAAAGGAGTTCTTGAAGATGGAACAGAAGAAGAAAGAAAATCTTCTGATTCTGAACCATTTGCAGCTTTAGCATTTAAAATTATGACAGATCCATATGTAGGAAAACTTACATTCTTTAGAGTATATTCTGGTACTCTTGAAAGTGGATCATATGTATTAAATGCAAATAAAGGTAAAAAAGAAAGAATAGGAAGACTTATTCAAATGCATGCTAATGACAGACAAGATATAGATAAAGTTTATTCTGGTGATATTGCTTGTGCAGTAGGATTAAAAGATGTTGCAACAGGTGATACTTTATGTGATGAATCAGCACCAATAATACTTGAATCTATTGAATTCCCAGATCCAGTTATTGATATAGCAATAGAGCCAAAATCAAAAGCAGATCAAGAAAAAATGGGAATTGCACTTCAAAAATTAGCTGAAGAGGATCCATCTTTTAAGACATATACAGATCAAGAAACTGGTCAAACTATTATAGCTGGTATGGGTGAATTACACTTAGATATCATCGTTGATAGAATGAAAAGAGAATTTAAAGTTGAAGCTAATGTAGGTAAACCACAAGTTGCATATAAAGAAACTATAAGAAAACCTGTAAAAGTACAAGGTAAATTTATAAGACAATCAGGTGGTAGAGGACAATATGGTGATGTATGGTTAGAAGTATCACCTAATGAACCTGGTAAAGGTTATGAATTTGAATCTAGAATTGTTGGTGGAGTTGTTCCAAAGGAATATGTAAAACCAACTGATGAAGGTGTACAAGATGCTATGAGGGCAGGTGTACTTGCTGGATATCCAGTTGTAGACGTTAAAGTAGCATTAGTTGATGGTTCATACCATGATGTTGACTCATCAGAAATGGCATTCCATGTTGCTGGATCTATGGCATTTAAGGAAGCTTGCCGTCAAGGAGGTTCTGTATTACTTGAACCAATAATGAAAGTTGAAATAACAGTTCCAGAAGAATATATGGGAGATGTTATTGGAGATATAAACTCTAGACGTGGTAGAATGGAAGGTATGGATACAGTACAAGGTACTTCAACAATACATTCATTTATTCCACTTTCTGAAATGTTTGGATATGCAACAGATTTAAGATCTAAAACACAAGGTAGAGGTGTTTACTCAATGGAACCATCTCATTATGAAGAAGTTCCAAAATCTGTTTTAGAAACTATAGTTGCAAATAGAACTAAAAAAGATTAATGTCAAAATTACACAAATTAAATAAAAAAAATTAAAATATATTGCAAAATATATAAAAGTGTAGTAAAATTAAATGAAAGTTAATGCACTTTGCATTAAAATATGAATAAGGAGGAATTTTAAAATGGCAAAAGCAAAGTATGAAAGAAACAAACCACATGCTAATATCGGTACTATTGGTCACGTTGACCATGGTAAAACAACACTTACAGCAGCAATAACAAAATATTGTAGCTTAACAGGTGGAGCTGAATTTAAAGCATATGACCAAATTGATGGTGCTCCAGAAGAAAGAGCAAGAGGAATAACTATATCTACAGCTCACGTTGAATATGAAACAGCAAATAGACACTATGCTCACGTTGACTGCCCAGGACACGCTGACTATGTAAAAAATATGATTACAGGTGCAGCACAAATGGATGGTGCAATATTAGTTGTATCTGCTGTTGATGGCCCTATGCCACAAACAAGAGAACATATATTACTTGCAAGACAAGTTGGTGTTCCATATATAGTTGTATTTATGAATAAATGTGATATGGTAGATGATCCAGAATTAGTTGAATTAGTAGAAATGGATATAAGAGATCTATTATCTAAATATGAATTCCCTGGAGATACTACTCCAATAATAAAAGGTTCAGCATTAAAAGTATTAGAAAGTACTTCAACTGATCCAAATGCTCCTGAATATGCTTGTATTAAAGAATTATTAGAAGCTATTGATTCATATATTCCAACACCAGAAAGAGATATTGATAAACCTTTCTTAATGCCAGTTGAAGATGTTTTCACTATAACAGGTAGAGGAACAGTTGCAACAGGAAGAATTGAAAGAGGATCTTTAAAAATTGGTGAAGAAGTTGAAATAGTTGGTTTAAGTGATGAAAAGAAAAAGACTGTTGTAACAGGAATAGAAATGTTTAGAAAATCACTAGATACTGCAGAAGCTGGAGACAATGCTGGTGTACTTCTAAGAGGTATCCAAAGAGACGAAATCGAAAGAGGTCAAGTTATTGCAAAACCAGGATCTATTCATCCACATACTGAATTCGAAGCAGAAGTATATATCCTAACTAAAGAAGAGGGTGGAAGACATACTCCATTCTTCCAAGGATATAGACCACAATTCTATTTCAGAACTACAGATGTTACTGGTGTAATTGAATTACCAAAAGAAAAAGAAATGGTAATGCCTGGTGATAATGTAACTATGAAAATTAAACTTATAACTCCAATTGCGATAGAAAAAGGATTAAAATTTGCTATTCGTGAAGGTGGAAGAACAGTAGGTGCAGGTTCTGTATCTAATATAATTGAATAATACTTTGAATAAAAAAATGGTAGCGATTTAAAAGTCGTTATCATTTTTTTATTCTATTTTTGTTTTATATAATAGGATTAATTAAATAGTAAATACATATGTAATAATTTTGCAAAAAGCCATAAATAATTATAATTAAATAAAAAATATAAAAAAATAGTAATACTATTGACTTTCCGGAGTAAATATTAGATAATAGATATATAAAATTAGGAGGGTAAGTAAATGGATGATAAAGAAATTTTAGATAGAGTCAAAGATATAATAGGTGAGCAACTAGGAATAGAAGACTTAGAATCAATAACATTAGAAACAACATTTATTGATGATATAGGTGCTGATTCTTTAGATGTAGTTGAACTTATTATGGCATTAGAAGAAGAATTTGATATGGAAATACGTGAAGAAGATGCTGAAAAAATTTCTTCTGTTGGTGATGTAGTTGAATATATAAAGAATAATCAATAGATTATATATTTTATACCAAAATAAAATGAGGCTTTATAATATGATAAGTATTATAAAGGTCTCATTTTTATTATTTAAAAAAATATAGTTTTGTATAAAATATTTTTATTTTTTATAATAAATTATTGAATAAATAAGACTAATATGATAAACTTATAAAAGTAACAAAATAACAGATGTGCATAAAGGTTATTTTGTTAAAATACAATATAAAAAGTAAGGAGGAAAATATATGAAAAAACTTTTTATGGGAACAGCTTTTGCAATGATTTGTGGCGTAGCACTAACTTTTACAACTTCTGTTAAAGCAGATGAAGCAGTTAAATATGCATCAGTTAAAGATAATACTCAAAAAGATTCTTTAGTTAATGAAACAGATTTTGGAAATTTAAATCCTACTATTGATATTACTAACCAAGGTGAAGAAATTACTGTTACATATGATGCCGCAAAATTAACTGTAGTAAAAGAAGATGAAGGATTAGGACGTGACGCAGGTTATGCTTGGATTGGTCTTAGAATGACTGCTCCAACTAATGCAGAATATTGTAAAGTTAAAGGTAGCGATAAAGCAACTAAAATAACTGATGGAATTTTCGATGAGTATTTTGGAGTAAGTGAAGAAAAACTAAAAGCATCTGTTCAAGATGAAAGTAATGCAATAGTATATAACTATGAAATAACTTGGTATAAAGCAGATCCTTCAACTGAACCAGTTGCTGAAGGTAATACAATTAGTACTCAAAAAATAAAAGTTATTATTAAATCTAAAGGTGTAGAATTACATAATGACCTAGTAGATGATGAAGATAAAACTTTATGGAACCAAGAAATTTATCAAAATGAAGTAAACAAAGTTGAAGAAGCTAAAAAAGCTGCTGAATCTAATGAGCAAGCTACACAACCAAAAGCAGAAGAATTAGATTCAACACCAAAGACTGGTGTAGTAGATAATAGCGTATATGCACTAATAGCTATATCTTTAGTTTCTGTTTGCGGAGTTTTTGCAGTAAGAAAATTTGTTAAATAATTATATATTATATATAATTTAATTGTATGAGTAGGGGATTTCCCCTACTCTAATAATTATTATACAGGGAGTACTTATGGATAGAAGAAGAAAAGTAAATAAAGACAAAAATAAAAAAAAGCAAGTTTTAATAGTGGTACTATCAGTTATATTATTAGTAGTGCTAGTATTAAGTGTTTTTTTAATTATAAAGAAAAGTAAGAATAAAGATCTAAATGAGGAAGAAAGTATCCAAGTAGAGGCAGTAATAGATCAAGAAGAACCAGTATATAACAAGTCTGAAAGAATAAAAAAATTAGAAGAATTAAAAAATATTAATCCTGAAATAGTTGGTATTCTTGAAATAGATGGAACAAAAATTAACTATCCTGTAGTGCAAGCAAAAGATAATGATTATTATCTAACACATAATTACAAAAAGGAAAAATCACAAGATGGTGCATTATTTTTAGATAAAGATTATGATATGAGTAAACCAAGTAGTAATTTACTTATATACGGACATAATAATATTGGAAGTACTGAAATGTTTTCAGATTTAATAAAATATAAAAGTCAGGATTTCTATAACGAGCATAAAACAATACGATATACTACACTTGATGAAGAAGAAGAGTATGAAATAATAAGTGTATTTTTATCAAGAGTATATTATAAATCAGAAAAAAATGTATTTAGATATTATTACTTTGTAGATGCAAAGAATGAAGATGAGTATAACGATTATGTAAGAAATGCAAAAGAAGCAAGTCTATATCAAATAGATGCAACAGCAAATTATGGAGAAAAACTTATTACACTTTCAACATGTGAATATTCACAGGCAAATGGAAGACTTGCAGTAGTTGCAAGAAAAATAAAAAAAGAAGAATCTAATCAAGAAAACAATCAATAAAATATATAACTTCTAATTATTAAATATGATAATTGGAAGTTATTTTTTATTATATTTACATATTTTTATATATCCACTTTTATTATATGTTGAAAAAAATAAAAAATTTGTATATAATATATTATATACCAAAAAGGAGGAAATTTGTTTTGGATAAAGAAAAATTATTAATGCTACAATCTAAATTACAATATATATTTAATAATATATCATTATTAAAGCTTGCCCTAACACATAAATCATATGCTTATGAAAATGGCGAAACAGAAAATACAAAATATAATGAAAGAATTGAATTTTTAGGTGATGCAATTTTAGAACATATAATTTCTGATTTTTTATATACTAATGTACATAATTTTTCAGAAGGAGAAATGACTAAAAAAAGAGCGGCAATAGTTTGCGAATCATCTCTTAGTGATGCTTTAAAAAGAATAGATGGACATAAGTACATATATTTAGGTAAATGTGAAATGGCTACTAATGGTAGATTAAAAGATGCTATTATTGCTGATGCATTTGAAGCTATACTTGGAGCAATATACTTAGATGGTGGTTATGATATAGCAAAGGAAACAGCTTTAAGATTGCTTGATAAAGAAATAAATGATGTGTTATCTGGTAGAGAAATAAATGTAGATTATAAAACAAAATTGCAAGAAATATTACAAAAACATGGTAATGTAAAAATAGAATATATTACTAAAAATGAATATGGTCCAGAACATGATAAAACTTTTGAAGTAGAATTATTCTTTAATGGTAAGAAAATAGGTGATGGTATTGGAAAAAGCAAAAAAAACGCAGAGCAATCCGCAGCAAAAAATGCAATTAGCAAATTCTAATATTTATAATATTACTTTAGATCTAAATGAAGAATTAAAAAATATAATAAATAAAGATAACCAATATACAATACCAATATTTATACCACATAGTGGATGTAAAAATGAGTGTGTATTTTGTAATCAAAGAAAAATAACTGGTAATACGGAAAGTGTAACTAAAGAACAAGTAGATAAAATTATACAGGAATACTTAAAATATTTTAATAATGCAAAAAGTATAGATAAGAAAATAGAAGTAGCATTCTTTGGCGGATCATTTACAGGACTTAGTATTAAACAACAAATTGGCTATCTTGAAATAGCATATAAATATATATTAAATAAGAAAATAGATAGTATAAGATTATCTACAAGACCAGATTATATATCTCCTAAAATTCTAAAAATATTAAAAAAATATAATGTAGAAACAATAGAGCTTGGAGTGCAATCAATGGATAAAAATGTTCTAAATGTAGCTAAAAGAGGACATAGTAATATTGAAGTAATAAGAGCATCTAAATTAATACGTTATTATGGTTTTAAATTAGGAATTCAAATAATGGTAGGTCTTCCCAATAGTACAATTAAAACTGAAATATATACTATAAAAGAAGTAATAAAATTAAAACCTAAGCAATTAAGAATTTACCCAGTATATGTACTACATGATACTAAATTGTATGATATGTATAAATCTGGCGAATATATACCACTAACATTAGATGAAGCTATACAAAGATCATACTATATTTTAGAAGAATGTAGGAAAACTGATATACAAATTATAAGGATGGGATTACAATCTACAGATGAAATTACTATGAATAATGTAGACATTGTTGGACCAGTTTGTGATAATTTTGCAGAATATGTATTATCTAAAACAGTATTAAAAAGAATAGAAAAAGAAGTTAAGAGACTTAATATAAATAAAGAAAGTATTTTAAATATATTTGTACCAAAAAGGTATATATCAATTGTAGTAGGACCAAATAAAGTAAATAAGAAATATTTAAAAGAAAATTATAATTTTATATTAAAAATAAAGGGGATTTAATGAAGAAAGTAATATTTGCCTCTAGTTCAGGAGGACATTTAAGTGAATTACTAAAACTTGAAAAATTATTTAATGAATATAATTACCTTATAGTTACAGAAAAGACTGATATAACTGTAAGACTTGCCAAAAAATACAATATAGATTACTTTAAATATGGACCATCAAGAAACATTTTTAAATATATTTTTTCACTTTTATGTAATATATTTATAAGTATAAAAATAATTTTAAAATTTAAACCGGATACTATCATATCTACAGGTGCACAGGTTGGAGGAATAATGTGCTTTTTTGGAAAGATATTCGGCAAAAAAATTATATATATAGAATCACTAGCAAAAGTAAAATCTCTATCAATGACCGGAAAAATTGTATATTTATTTGCTAATAAATTTTATGTCCAGTGGGAGTCTTTAGCAAAATTATATGATAAAGCAGAGTATTTGGGGAGGTTGATGTAATTTGATTTTTGTTACAATAGGTACTCAAAAACAACAATTTGATAGAATTATTAAACTAATAGAAAATTCAAATGTATTAAAAGATGAGGAAATAATTATACAAGTGGGACATACAAAATATAACAGTAGTAATAAAAATATACAAATAACAGATTTTTTGGATGACGATAAATTTAAAGAATATATAAAAAATTGTAAATACATTATTTGCCATGGTGGCGTAGGTACAATATTTACTGCACTAGAAAGTGAAAAAAAAATTTTAGTAGTTCCTAGATTAAAAAAATATCATGAACATAAAAATGATCATCAACTTGAAGTATCTACTGAATTAGAAAAAGAAGGCTATATATTAGTATATAAAGAGGGGGACAATTTTGATGAATTGTTAAGCCAGATTAAATATAGAGAATTCAAAAAGTATGTAAAAGATGAAAGTTTTTTAGAAAAAATAAAAAAAGAAATATAAATTGGAAAAAATAGTAAATACTAATAATAGGTTAGGTATAATTTATGAAAAATAAAAAAAATACAGAAAATAAGAATAATAAAAAAATAATACAGATATTATTAGATTTACTATATATTATAATTGGAACATTTTTTATTGCACTTGGAACAAATATGTTTTTATTACCACATAAAATGACTACAGGTGGAGCAAGTGGAATAGCTACAATATTTTATTATGTGTTAAATATTCCTATGGGAATAACAGTTATCTTAGTAAATATTCCACTATTTATATTTTCAATAATAAAGCTAGGATTTAAGTTTAACATAAAATCAATTATTTCAACGATATTATTATCATTTTTTTTAGAAATAGTAAAACTTCCATTGTCATTATATGAAGGTATAGATTTATTTACTTCATGTATATTTGGAGGATTAATTGTAGGGGTTGGATTATCTATGATATTTAGAGCTGACTGTAGTTCTGGTGGATCTGATTTGCTTGCTCAACTTATATATAGACTTACATCTTTACAAAGTTTAAGTAATATACTTTTAATAATTGAAGTTGTTGTTATTATAGGACAAATTATAGCTTTTAAAAGTATAAATTTAGCACTTTACTCTATAATTGCAATATTTATATCAACTAAAGTAGTCGATATTATATATGAAGGAATATATTATACAAAAGTTGTTACTATAATTACTAGAAATAAGGATAAAGTAACAAAAAGTATACTAAACGATCTTAAAAGAGGTGCAACAATTACTAATAGTATAGGTGCACATTCTGATGATAGAATTGCAACTATAACTTGTATAGTTACTAGACCTCAAATTGCTAAGATAAAAAAATTAGTAAAAGCTTGCGATGCTAATGCTATAATGTATATAACTACAGTAAATGAAGCACTTGGTAATGGTTTTAAAGAAATGTAGTGAGGGGATATAATGGAAGAAAATTTAAATAAACTTAATAATATATCTAAAAATATACGAAATGATATAATAGATATGATATATGCTGCTGGTTGTGGGCATCCTGGTGGTAGCCTTTCTTGTGTTGAACTATTGGTTGCAATATATTATCATAATTTTAATATGAATTTAGATAAAAATGGAGATAGAATAGATAAATTAGTATTATCAAAAGGTCATGCTGCTCCAGCATATTATGCAGTTTTATCTAGTTTAGGATATATTCCACATAAAGATTTATTTACTTTAAGGAAGATAGATAGTTATCTTGAAGGACACCCATCTAATAAAATTTCAGGTGTAGATGTTTCTAGTGGGTCACTTGGACAAGGTTTATCTGTTGCAAATGGTATGGCACTATCTAAAAAAATATATAATAATGATGGATATGTATATTGTATTGTTGGCGATGGCGAACTTGAGGAAGGCCAAATATGGGAAGCTTTGATGACATCTAATAAATATAATTTAAATAATTTAATTTTAATAGTAGATAATAATGGTTTACAAATTGACGGAAGTATAAAAAATGTTAAAAGTGTTGATAACTTAGAGGAAAAATTCAATTCTTTTGGAATGTATGTACAAAGTATAAATGGACATGATTTTGAAGATATTTTAAATAGCATAGACAATGCTAAAAAATCAAAAAAACCTAATGTAATTATTGCAAATACTATAAAGGGAAAAGGTATTTCTTTTATGGAAAATAAAGTGGAGTGGCACGGTAAGTCTTTAACTAAAGAGGAATACGAGATGGCTAAACAACAATTAAATTAGGAAAAATGGAGGTATATATGAAATCAACTAGAAAAGCTTATGGAGAGTTTTTGTGTGATATTGGAAGTAAAAATAAAGACGTAGTTGTATTTGATGCTGATTTGGCACAAGCCACGTATACTAAAGAATTTAAAAAATTATTTCCAAATAGACATTTTGATATAGGGATTGCAGAACAGGATATGATTGGAACTGCATGCGGTATGGCACTTACTAAAAAAATTGTTTTTGCAAGTACATTTGCTATGTTTATGACAGGACGTGCATATGAGCAGATAAGAAATACAGCTGCCTATTCAAATATTAATATAAATTTATGTGCAACGCATTCCGGACTTGCAGTAGGAGAGGACGGTGCTACACATCAATGTATAGAAGATATTGCTCTTATGAATGTAATACCAAACATGAAAATATTCTGCCCTTCTGATGATATAAGTACTAAAAAAATATTAGAAGAATGTTTAAAATTAGATGGACCAAAATATATAAGGCTTGGAAGAAATGAACTTAAAGATGTATATAGTATGAATGATGAATTTAGAGAAGGTGGCTCTAAAACATTTGGAAATGGGACAGATGGAACTATATTTGCAATTGGTAGTACTGTAGATATAGCACTTAGTGCAAAGGAGATATTAAAATCAAAGAATATAAATGTAAGAGTCGTAGATTTATACTCTATAAAACCTATTGATAAAGATACAATAATAAATTGTGCAAAACAGACAGATAAACTTATATCAATAGAAGATCATAGTATTATAGGGGGAATAGGAAGTATAATTTCAAATGTGCTAACTCAGGAATATCCTAAAAAGCTTATAAAATTAGGGGTAAATGATAAATTTGGAAAATCAGGTGATGTTGAAAGTTTATATAAAATGTACAATATTACAAAAGAAGAAATAATAAATTTTTTCTAAAAAAATTAAATATAAAAAAGATAACTTATTATTTATACAATAGGTTATCTTTATTTTTCAAAATTATTAGTTATAGTATCAATTACTTGTTTTATAATAGCAAGTTGTTTATCAGTATAATAAACCTCTCCAGGTTCATAAACAATATTATCTAATGATTCAGAAAAAATATAATCTAAACTACATTTTAAAGTATTAGAGAGTTCAATTAATTTAGTTAAGCTAGGTAATTTTATACCTCTTTCAATGTCACCAATAAAATTCTGTGATAGACCTATTTTCTCTGCAAGTTCAAATTGAGTAAGGTTGTTTTTTATCCTTGCTTTTTTTATTTTTCTTCCAAAAGCTTTCTTATTTATTACAGTATCTTCCATTACTTTCACCCATAAACTATATATAAATAATACACCATTATATTTTAAAATTAAACAATCACTAAGTGTTTAAATAAACTCATTATGTATATATTATTAGCATTTTGTGGAAAAAATACGAAAATTTATATAAATTATCAAAAAAATAATAAAAAAACTGTATAGATTTGTCTAGTGATGTCGAAAGTGTTGATAATTTAGTAAACAAATGCTATAATTTGTTAAAAAGTGAGGGTGATTTTATGTTTAAGAAAAAAAATAAAAAAATAAAAGAATTACCAAGTGAGTATAATTACTATGAAAGCGTAAAAATAAAAACAGAAAAATTATATTATAAATATTTCTGTAAGAATTTAGGTAAGTATAATGATTATGTAATAATAGAGAAACTATATAATCTAGTATTAAATATATGTAATCAAGAAATATATGATTGTATCTATACATTTACTAAAGATGATCTATACTTTATAGCTGATTATAACATAAATATATGTAGTTTAATAAAAATATTTATTGAAGATATAAATAAAATGAAAGCAAGAAAGGATATTGGCATGGCTAGCTAGATTGTAAATAATTAATTTTATTGACAAAACTTTCTCTTAAATATATACTATTATATATAATGTATATAAGGAGATAGAATATAAATGATAGATCAATTTGCAAGAACAGAATTATTAATAGGAAAAGAAGGAATAAAAAAGTTACAAAACTCTAAAATAGCAGTATTTGGCGTAGGAGGTGTAGGATCTTTTGTATTAGAAGGATTAATACGCTGTGGTGTAAAGAATTTTTTAATAGTTGATAATGATACGGTAGATATATCAAATTTAAATAGACAGATACATGCTACAAATAAGACAATAGGTAAATATAAAGTAGATGTAATGAAAGAAAGAATGTTAGAGATAAATCCTAGTTCAAATATATTAACTTCTAAAGAATTTTTTATGCCAAGTAGTGATAATAGTATTATTACTGATGATATTACATATATAGTAGATGCAATAGATACAGTAGTAGCTAAGTTAGAATTAATTAGTAGAGCAAATAAATTAAATATACCAATTATTTCTTCTATGGGAACTGGTAATAAACTTGATCCTACAAAACTTGAAATAGATGATATATATAATACTAGTGTATGTCCACTTGCAAGAGTTATAAGAAAAGAATTAAGAAAAAGAAATATACCTAAATTAAAAGTAGTATATTCAAAAGAAGAACCAGTTAAACTTAAAGTAGAATCAAAAGTACCCGGTAGCATGTCATTTGTACCATCAGTTGCAGGTATGATTATAGCTAGTCAGATAGTAAAAGATATTATAGAAAAATAATAAAAAATATTTAATAATCGTACTGGATTTAAAAAGTTAGATAGTGTAAATTAAGTGACCAACATGAAATGTTTTCTGTATTGTACAGGAGACATTCTTTTTTTGGAAATGTATTGCAAATATCAAATAGTATTTGCACAAGAATATATGAGACAAATAATATGAAAAAATATATATAGGAAATATATTAAGGTAATATCATATACAGATGTATGTTGTTGTTAACACCATTTTTTTGAAAACATTGATATTATTAAAATATATATTACAAAAAAGTTTCGCAAACGGAAAAAATACATAATTTGAGAAGAAAATGATGTGAAACAAAATTAATAAAAAAATCAAAAAATGTTTCACATTTTGGGATTTTGTGATATAATATAAATGTGAAATAAAATTTAACAAAAATGATAAAAAAGTTTCACATTTGCAAGGAGGAAAATCATGGAAGAAAAAATGGAAATTATGGGACTTCTTCAAAATAAACAGTTACTTGAACATGAATTACAATCGCTTGCCTATGGTTCAGTTGAAATAAGAGAAAAAGATTCAAATAAATATATATATGTACATTATAGAGAAGATGGAGTATCTTTAACAAAATATGTTGGAGAATACTCAGAAGAATTATATAATTTAATATTAAACAATAGCATTAAGGCAAAAGAGTTAAAAAAGCAAATAAGAGAAATAAATAAAAAATTAAAAAAATTAAATTATGTAGAAGAAGAACTTTCTCAAAAAGTAGAACAAAATATAGATTTTGCAAAAAGACATTTAGTAGATACCATTTATAAACAAGCTATATTAGAAGGTATTGCAACAACATTTGCAGATACAGAAAGTATTATTGAAGGTGGAAAAGTAAATAATATGACATCTGAAGATATAATGAAAATAGTAAATTTAAAACATGCTTGGGAATTCATACTAAATAAAAATGTTATATTAAGTGATACTAACTTTGCATTATTATGTGAAATCAATAAAATGGTTGAAGGAGGATTTTATTATTCAGCAGGAAAGGTTAGAAATGTTCCAGTAACAATAGGTGGAACAACATGGGAACCAGATTTACCAATTGAAAGCATTATAAAAGAAGAATTAGAACAAATTTTTAATAAAAAATTAGATGATGTTGACAGAGCTATTGAACTTTTATTATACACAATGAAAAAGCAAGTATTTATAGATGGCAATAAAAGAACATCAGTAATATATAGTAACCATTATTTAATTTCAAAAGGAAAAGGAATTATAGCAATTCCAGCAGAACTTACAGAAGAATTTAAGGATTTACTTATTTTATATTATGAAGGAAAAGATGAAAAACAAATAAAGAAATTTATTAAAGAAAAATGTTATATAAGTATATATTAAACTAGTGAACTATTGACGGAGTTCTAAGAATAATAGTAAGACTATATTCAAAAAAAGTATAGGTTTATACAAACTATTCTACATACTCATTAAATCATATTTTTTATTATATCAAATCCTTTTATAAATGTAGTTTATTTTTGATACACAATAATTTTTATTATTTAGTACTTAAAAAATAACATAAATTTTTTCAATTTATTCACATTTCTTTCATAAATCTAATATATAATAGACCTGTATTGAAAGGAGAATTATATGTATATTTTAAAAAATGCTATAAAAAACATAACTAGAACAAAATCAAGAAATATATTAATAGGAATAATTATAGTAGTTATTAGTATAGCTAGTTGTGTGGCTTTATCTATAAAAAATTCAAGTGAAAAACTTATAGAAAGTTATAAAAGTTCAAATGAAATAGAAGCTGAAATTACACTTAATCGTGAAAATTTAAAAGGTAACGCTAGAAATAGTAAACAGCAAAATAATACATCTATATCTGAATTTATGAATAATGTACAAAGATTAAATGTAGATGATATAAATAAATATGGACAGAGTGAGTATGTAAAAGACTATTACTATACGATTGAAACTGAGCTTAATTCCTCAAATTTATCTAAAGCTACTATTGAAGATGAAAATGAGCCTCCAGATTTGAAAATGCCTAATATGAATAACATGAAAGGAGGAAATGGAACTCAAAATAATAAAGTATTAGGAGATTTTAAAGTTATAGGATATAGTAGCTTAAATGCCATGGAAGAATTTGAAGAGGGAACATATAAAATTGAGGAAGGTAGTATTTTTGATATAAATTCAGATGAAAAACAATGTGTTATATCACAGGATCTTGCAGATGAAAATTCCGTTAAGGTTGGAGATAATATTATTTTAGTAAATCCAAATAACGAGGCTTTTACATATGAGTTTAAAGTAGTAGGAATATATTCAGATTTTAGTAAAATAGAGGAATTTACAATATTTTCAAACTCTGCAAATCAAATATTAACTAGCTATAATGCACTAAATGATATATATTCAAAATCTTTAGAAAATAGTGAAACTAATCTTAATTTAGAAACTAATGCTAAATTTATTTTAAATAATGAAGATGTAATAGAAAGTTTTAAATCAGAACTTACATCAAAAGGTTTAAGTTCAAATTATACTGTAACTACTAATCTTGAAACTTTAGAAAATAATTTAAAACCTATTAAAAATTTATCTACTTTTGTAACTACTTTCTTAATAATAGTTTTAATTATTGGTGCAATAGTTTTAGTAGTAATTGGAATGATAAATATACGAGAAAGAAAATATGAAATAGGAGTGTTACGTTCAATTGGTATGAAAAGATATAAAGTGCTATTACAATTTATAATTGAACTTACAATAGTATCATTTGTTTCAATAATAGTGGGAACAATAATTGGTAGTTTATTAACAGTTCCAATATCAAATGCACTACTTAAATCAGAGATTGAATCTGCTAAGACATCACAAACTCAAGTAAACAATAATTTTGGAATGGAAATGCCAAATAAAATGGAAAAAGGTGATATACGTAATAATTTTGCTATTGAAAGTACAAATTATGTTGATAAATTAAATGCTGTTATTGATATAAAAACAATATTAGAATTAATAGGAATAGGTGTTGTGTTAACGTTAGTTAGCTCAAGTATATCTATGATATTTATTTCAAGGTACTCACCATTAAAAATATTAAATAGTAGGACGTAAGGAGGAAATAAAAATTGAGTATATTCAAATTAGAGAATGTATGTTATAGCTATGAAGATGGAAAAGAAGTTTTAAATAATATAAACTACAAATTTGATAAATCAAAAATATATGCAATAACTGGTAGATCAGGGACTGGTAAGACAACACTTTTATCTCTTATGTCAGGTCTAGATAAGCCAAAAAGTGGTAAGATATTATATGAAGAAAATGATATTTCAAAATTTGATAATGATAATTATAGGTCACATAATGTAGGGATAGTATTTCAAAGTTTTAATTTATTACCACATCTTAGTGCTATAGAAAATGTTGTACTTTCCATGGATGTAGCAGGTATAAAGTTAAGTGAAAAAGAAAAGCAACAGAGAGCTAAATTACTTTTAGAAGAAGTTGGAATAAATAATGAAAAGGCAAATAAAAGAATATTAAAGCTATCTGGAGGAGAACAGCAACGTGTTGCAATAGCTAGAGCAATGTCGTATGATCCGGAAGTTATACTTGCTGATGAACCTACAGGAAATTTAGATAAGCATAATGAAGAACAAATAATTGATATATTTAAAAATCTTGCACATAAAAAAAATAAATGTATAATTATCGTTACTCATTCGAAGAACGTTTCAAATAATGTAGATGAAATTTTTGATTTAGAAAAATATAATAAAATTAGCAAAAATAAATGATAAATTATTGACAAAAAGCAATTATGAATGTATAATAGTTAACAATAAACTTATTAAACAAATTATAATTAAGGAGTGATTCTCATGAAAATAATTAGTGAGTTCAAGGATGTTATACGGGTTCAAAGAATGAGTAAAAACCTATTAGGAATATATCAAGATGATGATTCCATAGAGTTTAAACTTATGAATCTGACTGACGGTAAAATTATGTATGATAACATGAAGTTTAGTGCATGTAAGCAATTTAATAATAGATTGCTTATGATAATACGGTCAGATGGATTAAAAACTCTTATTAATACTAAAGATGGATCTTTTCTTTATAATAACCGATGGTTTTATAGTTGGCTTGATTTTAATGATGAATTTTTCAATGTTTCTATAAGAAGTGGACTATCTACTTTGATTAGAAAATCAGATGGCTCTTTTTTGTATAATAACTGTTGGTTCTATCAATGGAATGAGTTTAACAACGAGTTTTTTGAGGTTAGACGTGAAGATGGACTATATACGCTTATTAGAAAATCTGACGGTAGTTTTTTATTTAATAATCTCTGGGCTCGAGATTTTGTTCCTATCCAAAATGGTCAAATTATTGTAAAAATGGATGACTGTATTAGCGTAATTGATATAAAGTAAACTAAAATATAATCACTGCTGGAATAAAAATATTATTCTAGTAGTGATTATATTTATAAAATAGTTTAGCACTCTTGTCTTGACATTGCTAAAATATAGATATATAATATATTTATATGTTAGGAAAGAAGGAATAATATATGAATAATAAGCAATTTAAAGCAGAATCTAAAAGATTATTAGATTTAATGATTAATTCTATTTATACAAACAAAGAGATATTTTTAAGAGAATTAATTTCTAATAGTAGTGATGCAATAGATAAGTTATACTATCGTTCACTTACAGACAAAAATATAAAAATAAATAGAAAAGATTTAAAAATAAGGATTGATATAGATAAAGATGCTAGAATACTTTCAATATCAGATAATGGATGTGGTATGAGTGAAGAAGAACTTGATAAAAATTTAGGTACAATTGCAAAAAGTGGTTCTCTTGCTTTTAAAGAAGAAAATGAAAAGAAAGAAAATATTGATATTATAGGGCAGTTTGGAGTTGGATTTTATTCTGCTTTTATGGTTAGTGATTTAGTAAAAGTAGAAAGTAAGTCAATTGATTCAAAAGAAGCATATTGTTGGACTTCAAAAGGAGTAGAAGGATATAGTATAGAGCCATGTAATAAAGAAGATGTTGGTACAAAGATAACACTTCATATTAAAGAGGATACTCAAGACGAGGAATATAGTAAATATTTAAATGACTATACAATTCAAGAGATTATTAAAAAGTATTCAGATTATATCCGTTATCCAATTGAAATGGAATTAGAAACAAGCAAGAAAAAAGAAGGGACAGATGAATATGAAAATATAAAAGAAATAAAGACTATAAATTCTATGACTCCTATTTGGAAGAAAGATAAAAAGAAAATAAAAGAAGAAGAATATAATGGATTTTACACAGATAAATTCTATGATTATGAGAAGCCTTTAAAAGTAATACATACTGCAGTAGAAGGACAGTATAAATATAACGCATTATTATATATTCCAGCACATTTACCTTATGATTATTATACAAAAGATTATAAAATGGGATTACAGTTATATGCAAGTGGTGTATTAATAATGGATAAATGTGAAGACTTGTTACCTGATTATTTTGGATTTGTAAAAGGTCTTGTAGATAGTGAAGATTTATCATTAAATATATCAAGAGAAATGCTACAACATGATAGGCAATTAAAAGTAATTGCTAAAAATTTAGAAAATAAGATAAAGTCTGAATTAGAAAATTTACTCCTAAATGATAGACAAAAATATGAAGAGTTCTTTAAAAATTTTGGATTACAGTTAAAATTTGGTACATATAATGATTATGGAGTTAATAAGGATAAATTAAAAGATTTATTATTATTTTATTCATCAACACAAAAAGGTCTTGTTACTTTAAAAGAATATGTAAGTCGAATGAAAGAGGATCAAAAAACAATTTATTATGCAGCTGGAGAAACAATAGATAAGATAGATTTACTGCCACAAGTTGAATTGTTAAAGGATAAAGGGTATGAAATACTATATTTAACTGATAATGTAGATGAGTTTGTACTTCAAGTTTTAATGAATTATGATGAAAAATCATTCCAAAATGCTTGTGCAGATAACTTAGATTTGGATACGAAGGAAGAAAAGGAAAAGTTAAAAAAAGAAAATGAAGATAATAAAGAAATGTTTGACTTTATGAAAGAAGTAATTAAAGATGAAGTGCAAGATATTAGATTTACACATAGACTAAAAAATCATCCAGTATGCTTAACAAGTGAAGGAAATATATCTGTTGAAATGGAAAAGGTTCTTAATAGTATGCCTACTGATAGACAAGTAAAGGCAAAAACTATTTTAGAAATAAATGAAAAGCATGATATTGCTAAAAAAATAAAAGATTTATATAAAGAGGATAAAGAAAAACTTAAAAAATATACTAAAATATTATACTCACAAGCAAGATTAATAGAAGGATTAAATATTGAAAATCCAACTGAAATTAGCAATTTAATTTGTGAGTTTATGTCTAAATAATTAATAGTAGGTAACCAAATAATATTATTTAAAATTAAAACTAACTTACTATAATTAAGTAACTTACTAAAAAGTATTTTAAAAACTTAGCAGAAAAATTTTAAACTCTGCTAAGTTTTTATTATATAATTTTTAAATAATTATATTAAATTTATAAAGGACTTTTTTCGACTTTTTTTGATATTTGTATTGACTTATGTATACTCACATTATATAATGTGTATAAGTAAATTTGGATATAAATATATAATTATATTTTATTCTTATTTAGGTCTTTTACTTTAAATTTTTATTGGAGGGATTTTCTTATGAAAACCAAATGTAAAGCTATTACATATGAAATTTCTTGTCTTCATCCAGAGGTTACGGGGTCATCAATAATTGTTGTTTTTCATTTACCAAATAATGTTAGCAAAAAGATTTTAATAGACTGTGGCATTTTTCAAGAGTATGACTATGAGCGGTATAATTATGAGTTTCCGTATCAATTTTATCCTGAAAACTTTGATTATGTTTTTTTAACTCATACTCATATTGATCATTGTGGAAGATTGCCTCTCTTAGTAAAAAACGGTTATTACAATTATATTTATTCTACTAAGGAAGCTAAAGATTTGTTAAAACTCTCTCTTTTTGATTGTGTAAAAATCCTTGAAAGTGAGGCAAACATTATTTCTAAGAAGAAAAAAATAAATATAGAGCCTCTTTATGATTTAGATGACGTTAAAAAGACGTTAAGTATGGTTAGAACAATGAGTTATAATGAAACATATGAACTTGATGATAATTTAAGTGTTACTTTTCTTGGTAATGGTCATTTAATGGGTGCTTCCATGATACTGCTACAAATAAAGTATGAATCATGTGAAACTGTAAATTTATTATTTACGGGAGATTACAATGTAGATAATTTATTCCAAGAAGTTCCAGGTATTCCAAAGTGGGTAAAGAATTTAAAACTTATTATTTTTCAGGAATCAACTTATGGTGATTCTAATACGACAGATATAAATTATAGGTTTGATAATACTTTGGTAAATTTTGTAAATGATAATAAAACTATTGTTTTACCAGTAATTGCATGTGAACGTGCAGAGCAGGTACTACTTAGGATAAAACAATTGCAAGATGCTAATTTAATTAGTAAAAAAATACCAATATATCTTTCAGGTACACTTGCTTGTGAATACTTTAAAGTTTACTCACTAAAATCTAAAATTGACTTTATTCCTGATAATTTAACTCTTGTTTCATCTATAAAAAATAATACAATTTCTAAGATAATAGGGAATAAAAAAATTAATATTATTGAGGAAATACCTGAATATGAACTTCAATCAAAAGAAACTAAAATTATCCTTACAACTTCAGGAATGGCTGATAAGGGAAAAGCCCCATATTATTTATCAAAACTTGCAAGTAGCGAAGATGTTGCAATAATATTTACTTGCTATGTATCATCTAATACCCTTGGGTATACTTTGAAAAACATAAAAAGAGGAAATGAATGTACATTTAACGTATTTGGCCAAAAGGTAAAAACACAAATAAATTGTGAGATTTGCTTTTGTAATGAATTTTCTTCACATGCTAAAGCTGATCAATTAATTGACTTTTTAGAGCTGTTTCCTAATATTCAAGGTGTATTTATAAATCATGGAAATGATAAGGTTAAAGAAATATATGCAAAAGAAGTTATAGATAAAATTTCTCCACCATTTGTTAATATTTTAGATAGAAGTATTTATTATTCAATGTGCAATTATGATAATTTAATAGTTGCAGGTTCTAAATATTCTTCTATTTATGAGCTTAAACGTTATAGTAAAAGAGAACTAAAAGATAGAAGGATGAGAGCAAAAAGAAATAAACCTAAATTTAAAAATAGTTCAATCAAAGTACGTATTAAAAGAAGAGTTGCAGATATAGTTTTATAAAGATATTTAATAAAAATGAGATTTGTATAATATAAAATTCAAATCTCATTTTTTTATATTTATGTTGAACTCCACATAATTATACAATAGGGAAGTCATACCGAAAAAATTCAAAAAAGTGTATGTTAACATAAAAATACTATACTAATAAAGTTTAAACATTTATATTTCTTATCTCTTATTTTACAGCTTACGCACATATATTTTACAACTTTTTAGTTATCATAAAAAAATAATTTTTTCTAAATACTTGTCGAATTTTGCGATGAAAAGTCAAAAAATATCTTTAAAATTCTTTACAAACATATGTTTAAACAGTATAATTTAATATAGTTACAAAAATAATTACAATCATACTTTCTTATGAAGAAAAATTAAAATATAGTAATAACAAGTTTTTCTCATAAAAACAATTTAATTTAAAAATCATAAATTTTCAAATATTTAGAAGATGAATTGTAAAAAAAATAGTATAATTTCATCTTTTTTTGAATTTATAATAAAAATTAAAATTTAAAAATTGTGGAAAGATTTAAAAATTATGTAGAACAAATAATTAAGATAAAGATTTATTGATAGAAAAACAGGAATAGAATATAGATATTAGTGAATATTATTATATATATAATATAACAATACAAAATTTGAAGAAAATATATAAGTATAGAATATTAAAACTAAACTATATAAAGAAATATAAAATACTATAATATACAGAAATGTTATTAAATAATGAATTGAAAAATTATTTTTTAGATATAGAAAATGAGAGTAAAGATAAATTATAATTTTTAACAAAACAAATGGTAGTAAAAGAAAATGTAACAATTGTGCAGAAGAAATTATATTAAATTAAATGAAGTAATTTATATATAAGCAATGTAAAATTTTGAAATTTTAATGCTTTTTGGTAAAATAAATGATATAATACTTATAAATTAAATCTATTTAAAATTCGCAGACGCGTCTGCGAATTTTAAAAAATCATTTAAGTATAAATGTATTTTAATTTGAATAATTGTAGAAAAGAGGTAGCTTATGGAAGAAAAACAAATGTTAGAAAAAGTCTTTAAAGAGATATTTAAAAATATAAAAAATGAAATAAAAAGTTTGCAAAAACAAATAAAAGAAGATTCTTCGGTAGATATAAATAAACTTATTAAAGACTTTGTAAGTATAAAAGGAATAACAAGAACAAGTTCGTACCATTAGTATATAAAGTAGAAATATTAGAAAATAAAGAAATAACTATATATTATAAATTTAATATTTTAAATATGAGAAAATTAAATGATGAAGAAGAATTATAAATGTTGGCAGCTAAAAAATAGTAATATCCAAATATTATAACATTATATCAATCCAATATATAATATAAATATAGCCTAGAATTATAAAATGATTCTAGGTGATTTTTTATTTTAAAAATATTACACAATCGATTAAAACTTCAATAATTTAAGAAAGTAAAGTAAAATGTAATATAAAAGTAACATAAAAAATATTAAAATATAATAACTAAAAAAATATGTTAAAGTAACAATAAAATATAGAAATTATGTCTTTAAAAAGAGAAAAATAAACATTTACAATTATAAATAATAATGATATAAAAGTTTAGAAAAAATATATAAATAATATATAAAAAATATATAAATAAAATATAAAAAATAATATGTGATTGTATATAGTATGTTATTAGTTTTTTAGGAGGTATTTTAAAAATGAAAAAGTTATTCCAATCAACATTAATTATATGCTTAATTTTACTTGCATTTAGTACAGTAAATGCAAGTACTTTTGAATTTGTAGCAAAAGCTGATAAAGAGGTTGTAAATCCTTCAGATGAAGTTACAGTATCTATGCAAATAAATGATATTGATACTAAAGATGAAGGAATAAATGTAGTAGAATTTGATTTAGAGTACGATGAAAATATATTTGAAAGTATGAATTTTATTTATAAAAATGATTGGGAAATAACATATAATGATGATAAAAATAGCAGTAAGTATGGAAAAACTCTAATACATAAAATGGTAACAGGTGTAAATAGTTATGAAGAAATTGGAAATATAATATTTAAGTTAAAAGATAATTTAGATGAAATGGAAACAGAAATTAAATTAAAGTCCATTACTTCTAATGATTCTAATGAGTTAATTGATAGCAATGATCAAATTATAAAACTAAAAATAATAAATAATAAAGTGACTGAGGATAATGATAAAACAATTGATATACCAAGTTATCAAACTACACAAGAGAATAATGAAAAAAATATAAATACATCAGATCCGTTATTAGTGATTGTATTTACAATGATATTAGTTATTTTAAGTTTAAATCTAGTAAGAATAATAATATTAAAAAAATCAAATGAATGTAATTAAAAATAACATGAGGAGAATTTTATGAAAAAAAATAGAAACGATAGGAAAGTAAGCATAACCTTAATATTAGTACTGCTTTTAATAATAATAGCAAATATTATTGGACTAAGAAAAAATATAGTAGAAGAGCAGTTATCATTAAAAGATACAGATATGGATATTATAAAGAATTTAATATCAACAAATGATGATAATCCTGAAAGTACAAAATATCTAGTAACAGATAAAAATATAAGTAGAGTTGCACCTAATACAACTATAGAAGAGTTTAAGAAAAATATTAACTCAAATATAACTGTATATGAAGATGAAGCTTTAACAAAAGAAGTAGTATCAGGATACATTAAGAGTAATATGTTTGTTAAATATCTTGATAATAATAGAGTATTTAAATTAAGTGTAGTTGGAGATTTAGATAATGATGGTATTTTAAATCAAATTGAACTTACAAAAATAATAAGATATATAGTTGATGAAAAATATAAAATATTTGACGAAATAGGATTGTTATCTTCAGATGTAAATTTTGATGGAATAATAAATAAAGAGGATATAAATATAATAATAAAATATATAGTATTTGGTAATTTAGATATCCCAGAAGTAAAACAAGTGCAAAGTCCAAATTTAACTGTAATTAGTGGTAAGCAAGAAAATGATGTATATGTAAGTAATGTAAGAGTACAAGTAAATCAAGTAGAACAAAATGCACTAAAAACAGTATATAGAATAATATCTAAGGATGGAAGTACAGAGTATAAACAAGCCCAAAAGGATGATGTTATAACTATAAGAGATGATGGTATATATAAAATACAAGCCTATACATACGGAATTTTAGGTAATAAATCTAAAAGTTCTGATTTAATAATAATTAAAGATGAAGAAAGTAAAATAATTCCTTTACCAGATGTAACAATAACACATACTCCATTAGAGTGGACTAAAAATAATGTAGAATGTACTATAACAAATAATACAGCTTTAGAAAGTGATATGACACTTGAATATTGTATAGTAGATTTTGATGAAAATATAGTACAAGAATATAAAAAGTATGAAATGCCTTTTGAAGTAGATAGAAATTCAAAAGTAAAAGTAAGATTAACAGATGGCAAAAAAACAGGTGGAGAAGTAGAACATGATATAACTAATATAGATAAGGTATTACCAGTAGTTGCAAACGTTGAAGCAAGTAATGTAACTACAAACTCAATTACATTAAATATTAAAGGAAAAGATGAAGAGTCAGGAATTTCTAAAATAAGGCTATATGTAAATGATGAGTTAAAGAAGACGTACGAGTATACAGGTAACTCAACAGAAGAAAAACATGAAGAATATAAATTAACAGCTCTACCTCAAAATACAGAATATAGAGTATATATTGAAGTAGAAGATGCTGCTTTAAATGTAAAATCTACTAAAGCTGATGAAAAAATAGTAAAAACAGATATATTAGATAATGTAGATTTAAGTATACAACATACACCTTTAAATTGGACAAAAGATAATGTTTTGGTAACAATTAACACTAATAACAGTATGGAAGAAGGGTATGTTACTCAATATCGTGTATTAAATAGTAAGGGAAATATTGTCAAGAATTGGACTAATTATATAGATCCATTTGAAGTAGAACAAAATGGACAGGTAGTAGCTATGATAACTGATAGCATAACTTGTAGTAATCAAGTAAGTCATGACATATCAAATATAGATAAAATTTCTCCTGTAATAGCAAGTGTTGAGGCAAGTAATATAACATCAAGATCTTTTGACTTAAATATAAAAGGAAAAGATGAAGAATCAGGAATTTCTAAAATAAGATTATATGTAGATAGTAAATTAAAACATACATATGAATATACTGGAAATGATACAACACAAAAGATAGAGACCTATAAATTAGATGAATTAAAACCAGGCACAAAATACCAAGTATATATAGAGGTAGAAGATACAGTTGGAAATATAAAAACTACAAGTGATAATATATTAAATGTAGTAACAGATAAACTACCAGATGAATATGAAGCAATAAATATTGATAGTACTCCTAAAACTTGGACGAAAGAAAATGTAAATGTTAGTATATCAAAAACAGAAGATATGAAAGAAAATGTATATATTGAATATAGTATATGCGACATTAATAATAATATTTTAGAAAATTATAAAAAATATACACAAGCATTTGATGTAGATAAAAATTGTATAGTTAAAGCAAGGCTTACTGATGGAATAAATGTAAGTGAAGAAAAACTATATAATATTCAAAATATAGATAAAACTTTACCAAGTTTAGTAAATATAAATGCTATAGATATAAAGAGTGATAGAATTACATTAGATATAGATGCACAAGACAATGAATCAGGTATAAAAACTATAAAAGTATATGTACTAAAAGCTGATGATTATGTTGTATATACAAAAGAGTTTAGTTATAATGGAAATGAAGTAGGACATGAGAATAAAGATATAAGACATGAAAATTTAGAAATAACAAATCTTGATCAAAATACATCATATAAATATTATATGGAAGTTTATGACCAAGCACTAAACTTAGTTACAACTACTAAAACTAATATAAGTACAGTAGAAGTACCTAATATATCTGCAAGTATAACATGGACTCCAACTGATTGGACAAATCAAGAAGTAAATGTAACTATAACAGAAGATGAACATTATGATGGATATAATATAGAATATAGTGTTGATAATATATCTGGAAATAATATAATTCCTTGGACAGAATATACAAATAATTTTACAGTATCTGAAAATTGTATTGTAAAAGCAAGACTTACTGATAATACAAATTCTAGCAATATTATAAGTGCACAGATTAAAAACATAGATAAGGCTTATCCAACTGCAAACATAACAGAAAGTGATATAAAAACAAATGGCTTTTTATTAAAACTTTCAAGTTCAGATACCCAATCAGGTGTAAAATTAGTAAAACTTTATGTAGCTAAAAAAGGTTATAAAGATACTATATTTACAAAAGAATATACATATAATGTTAACTTAGTAGATGATGCAAAGTCTGTTACACATAATGAAGACCTTGTAATATCAAACTTAGATAAAAATACAACATATGTTGTATATATGGATGTAATAGATGGTGCTACAAATAAAATGACAACAAGTAAAGAAAAAGAAATAACAACAAAAGATATGCCTGTATTAGATGCAAGTATAACACACACACCAGAGGTTTGGACAAAAAATAATGTATCTGTAGAAATAAATGAAAATAATCCGTCTGATGAATATACACTACAATTTAGAGTAGAAGATAATTTAGGAAATGAAATAGAAGATTATGATACGTATATTGGCGAATTTACAGTATCACAAAATTGCATAGTAAGAGCAAGACTTACTGATGGTTTAAATTATAGCAATGAAATTGTACATTATATTAATAACATTGATACAGTTGAACCTTCAAAAGCAAATATTAGTGTAGATAATGAAAGTTTAAAAATGAACTCATTTACTTTAAATGTAGAGGGAGAAGATGAAAATTCAGGATTAAAGGAAATAAGAGTATATGTAAAAAAACAAGAAGAGGATGAGTATAAGTTAACAAAACATGAATACGAGGGAAATCCTGTAGGTAAAGAAAAGGCTGATTTACAAACTTTTAAAGTTAATATAGAAAATGCTACACCAAATACTATATATGAATATTATGTAGAAGTAGAAGATCAAGCTTTAAATGTTAAATCTACAAATAAAGAAACTCTAACAACTAAAGAATTTCCAACTTTAAATGCTACTATAACTCATAATCCAACAGATTGGACAAATCAAGATGTTGATGTAAATATTAAAGTAAATAATAATGAAATTCCAGATGGAATTGAAGTTTGGTATCAAGTTGTGGATACAGATTTACAAGTACTTCAAGATTATACAAAATATAAAAATACTTTTAAAGTAGGAAAAAATGCTACTGTATATGCAAAATTTACTGACTTAAATGAGTCAAGTAATGAGATAAGTCATAATATAGAAAATATTGATAAAGAACCACCAGTAATAACTAAAGCAGATGTTACAGAAGATGAACAAAATGAAAAAAGTATTACTTTAAAAGCAACAGATAATAATGGAATTATAGGATATGGAATAAGTAAAAATATCGATACTGAACCTGATTATACTCCATGTGAATCTTTAAAATCATTAGATACTACAATATCAGTAAATAATAATGGAACATATTATGTATTTGTAAAGGATGTAGCTAAAAATATTACAAAAAAGATGGTAGAAGTTAAAGATTTATCAAAAGATGCTGTTGCAAAGATAGGGGATAAATTATTTCCAACATTAAGAGAAGCAATAGATTATTGTGAAAAAAATGCTACGGACACTGCAACAACAATTGAAATGTTAAAAGATGTTGATGAAGTAAACTTAGTAGAAGAAGGAAAAAATATTATAATAGACTTGAAAGGGCATACAGTAGGTTCTTCTGATGAAACTCAGCCTACATTAACAAATAATGGTAAACTACAAATTGTAGATACTAGTGAAGAAAAAACTGGTAAAGTTGAAAGTAAAAATGCAACGGCTATAAAAAATAATGAATCAGGAGTATTAAGAGCAGGTAATAATGATACTCAAGTATCTAATGAATGTCCTGTAATACAGGGTAAGAATATTGGCGTTGATAATAGTGGTTTCTTCGGATTCTATGATGGAAAAATTATAGGGAAAATTGCAATAAATGGTGATGTAAATAAAACACCAGATTTATATAATGCTATGATAGAAACAGATGAAACTGATGTAGAAACGGCAACTCTTGGAATTTTAGCAGATGTAGAAGCTAAAATTGGTAATAAATATTATATAAAGCTTGCAGAGGCTATAGAAAATGTTAAAAGTGATGATACACCAACAATTGTAACTGTACTAAAGGCAATCAGTTTAACTAATACATTAGTAATTCCTGAGAATAAGAATATAATTTTAGATTTAAATGGAAATTTAATAACAATTACAAGTAATTCTCATTTAATTGATAATCATGGAAAATTAGAAATTATTGACAAAAATTCTGAGACTGGTAATGTTGGAAGTATAGAAAATAAAAATTCTATTACAATATACTCATATTCTAACTCAGTACTTGAGATAAAAGGTGGAATATTAAAATCAACTAATGAGAGTGTAATAGTTTCACAAGAAAATAGTGACATTAATATAAGTGGAGGAGAAATTATAACTTCAAAAGTTTCTAATAGTGCAATTTTAAGTAATGGTTCTTTAAATATTACTGGAGGAAAAATAACTGGACAGAATTTTTGTGTTACTATAAAGGGTACAGAAAAATCATATATTTCAGGTGGAAGCTTTACATTAACTTACCCATATTCATCATCTGCAAATACTTATAATTTTGTAGATAATTATTCAGAACTTGAGATAACAGGTGTAGAGTTTACTAAAGGTAATGTAAAAAATGAAGATTCGGGTAATCTTTTAATTAGTGGAAGTACAATAGCATCAATAAGTAATTCAGGAAATATAGAATTACAAAATACAATAGTTAATGAAACCATTATAAACTATTCAAAAGCAACAATATATTCTTCAACATGTACAAGTATTACAAATAGCGGAAATTTAGAAATGACAAATGGTTCAATTATTTCTAAAAATACAGCAGTAATCAATAGTAGTATAATTAAATTAAATGAAAATGAAATAACTGGATTAGTTGATAATACTGGTACTTGTGAAATTAATAATTGTTATGTAAAAAGTATAGGAACAATATCATCTACTATTAGAAATGGAAATTCTGGTAATATAACAATAAATGATAGTAATATTATATATAATAATTATTATTCATCATCTAGTGCTATTTTAAATAATGGAGTAGGTTCTATTACAATAACTAGAACAAATAAAGAAAAAATGATTACAATATCAAATAATAAAGAAGATGTGGCAGGAATATGGAATGCATCTACAGGTACTATAAATATAGGTATTAAAAGTGATAATATAGAAAGTCAAGAAAGCTATCCAATAATTTCATCTAGTTATTATGGAATTAGAAATGAAAAAGGTACTGTAAATTTCTATGAAGGAAGTATAATTGCGGATAATGAAGCTGTGTCTGGTACAATAACTAATATCCCAGATAATTCATACTTAAATTTGTCAAACAATAATTCTAAACAAGTTTTAACTATTGTAGACAAAACTGAAAAAATTGTAAAAGTAAATGATAGTCAAGAATTTATGTCTATTGAAGAAGCAGTTGATTCATGTAACGAAAATGAAAATAAAATTACTGTTTTAAGAGATTTTGTAGCATTTTCATCAGAAAATATATTACAAGTACCAGAGAATAAAAATATAACTTTAGATTTAAATTCTCATACTATAACTACATATATGCAAGATAATTTTATAACAAATAATGGAAATTTAACTATTAAAGATGATAGTGTAGAAAAGTCTGGAAAAATATTAAATGGTGTAATACAAAATGAAGAAAATGGAAATCTTAATTTAGAAAATTGTGAAATTATTTCGACAAAATTAGGAAAAAGTGCTAGTGATATTAAGTATATACTTAATAATTTAGGAACTACTAATATTAATGACTTAACATTACAAACAAGTAAAGAATACTCATATGCTATAAATAATTTAAATCAAGGAAAAATTAATATGACATCAGGCCAAATTGATATATTAGGAAATAATACATATGCAATACAAAATACAAGTTCAAATAGTGAGTCAATTAAGATAACAGGTGGTACTATTAATTCTAAACAAGGAATTATTAATAATGATGGAACAGGAAATGTAGAAATTAGTAATGTTACATTAACATCAGGAACTCATTTTATAAATAATATTAAAACTGGAAATATAGAAATAAAAAATACAAACGTTACATCGTCTAGTGATACTATTATAGAAAATACAGGTGGAGGAAATATTAATATTATAGATTCTAGTTTAAAAGGAAGTAATGAAGTTATAAAAAATACTTCTGGTAATATCTTAATAGAGGGAATAGATAGTAATTCTACAGTTAATGGTAGCTCAAATGTTATAAATAATAACGATATAATACAATTAAAAAATAAAGTTATAATTGAAGGAAATAATATTACTAATAAAGGTACATTTACTATAGGTGATGATACAGATAATTCTGTAAGTGAAGAGTATCCTATTATTAATGGAATTTATAGTGGAAATATTGCTACTATAAATAACTCATGTATAATAAATTTCTATGATGGTATAGTAACAAGTAAAAATGGTGTAACTTTTAGTGGTGGTACAACTTCAGTAGTTAATACACCTAAAAATTATGAAGTAGAAAAAACACATAATGGTAAAGAAGAAATAGCTAAATTAAAATTAACTAGTGCAGTGGCAAGTATAGGTGATACAGAATATATGTCAATAAAAGAAGCACTTGATGCTTGTGAAACTAATAAAAATACTACAATAAAAATACTTAGAAATCTTGACATAATATCTAAAGATGAAAAAATAACAGTTGATGAAAATAAAGATGTAATAATAGATCTAAACTCTAATACCATAAAAGGTAATATGGATTGTTTATTTGAAAATAAAGGAAAATTACAAATTACAGATAATAGCTTAGAAAAATTAGGTAATATTAATGCACCAAATAAAGCTATAAACAATTATGGAAATTTACTTACTGTAAGTAATATAAAAATTGAAACAAAAGGAGATGCTATAACCAATTTATCCGATAATTGTAATATAAATATAAATAATAAAACAATTATTAATAGTACAGGATATTGTATAAATAATTGTAATGCAGGTAATATTAAATTAGAAGATAGCACCTTAACAAGTACAGGATATTACGTTATAGTAAACTCTGGTAGAGGTACTATATATATAGATGGTGCTAATATAACTAATACAGTAGATAAATATTCAATATCTAATGGTACTATTAATAATCAATGTAAAGTTATAATTAATAGCGGACAGATAAATGGAAATATAGAAGGAAGATTTAACAGCATAATAGAAGTTAATGGTGGTAATATAATTGGAAACTTTCCTAATCATTCGGGTAGCTTAAAAATTACTGGAGGTCATATAACTGGATATATAAGTATTTATGATGGTGATATTCAAGTAGGAAGTAAAGATGGAAATCCAAATGATGATATTATAATTGATGCAGGAAAAAATACTTGTATTCAAAATTCTGCAAATACAAAATTAAAATATTATGGAGGTACATTAAAAGGAAAAACTGCAATTGATATTAGTGTAGAGGATATAGAAGAAGGATATCATATAGATATAGAAAATAATGAAGAAACTGAAATTGCAACTTTAAAACAAAAAATAGATGCAGTTCAAATTGATGGAAAAGAAGAAAAATTCTCTTCTATTAAAGAGGCAATGGAATCACTTACTGATAATAATGCAACTATAAAATTAATAAAAGATAAAATTATAGTGGCAGGAAATGAAAATTCAGCTATAATACCTGAAAATAAGAATATCATATTAGATTTTAATGGAAAAAGAATTATACATTCAAATAATAACTTAATAGAAAATAATGGTAATCTTGAAATAAAAGATAGTGTAAGTTCAAATATTGTAAATATTTTTAGTTACTCAGTATATGCTATAAATAATAAAAATGGAGTAGTTACACTTTCATCTGGAATAATTGATGGTTATAATAAAGAGGATATATATAATAGCAAAAATTATATTTCAGGCGTATTAAATAATGAAGGCGCAACTGTTAATTTAAAAGATATAATACTATGCGGTATTTATAATCAAGGAAACTTAAATATATCAGATAATGCCACAATAGATGATGCCGTTATAAATTCTAATCAAATAAATATGTCTAGTGGAACAATTAAAGGAGCTTTAATTAATAAAGAAAGTAAACAAATAAATATTACGGGTGGAAATATAAATGCAAATGTAGAAAATTATGGTCAAATAGAATTATCAAATGCAACTGTAACTTCAGATATAAAAAATAATAAACAAAGTAAATTAACTATACAAAGTGGTAATATAAAATCGCGTATATTTGGAAATGATGAAGCTCACATTATAATTAATGGCGGTGATATTAAAGAATTAATAAGCTCATATAAATTAGATATGACAGGAGGAACTATAGAAAGATTAGAAAATAATAATAATTCAAATGCTATAATTTCTGATGGTAATATTACTTCCATTATGAATAGAGGTATTTTAAATATTAGTAATGTTACAATCAATGCAGATACTAGCTTTGCAATAGAAAATTTAGGTACACTTAAAATAACTGGTGGTAATATAGTATCAAAAAATAATGTTGCAATAAAAAATACAAAAATGCTTACTATAGGAAATGATGATGATAATGAAGTAAATACTACTACTCCATATATAGAAGGAAAAAGTTATGGTGTAGATAATACTAGTACATTTAATTTCTATGATGGTGAAATTAATGGGGAAATCTCAATTGGTGGTACAGTAAATCAAGTACCTGAAGGCTATGAAGTAGTTAGAAGTAAAACTGAAAAAATAGAAAAAGCTATATTAAAACCTATAGCTACAGATGATGCAGTTGCAAAAGTAGGTACAATTTACTATAAAACAATACAAGAAGCTATAAATTCTAAATATTTAAGAGATACTAAAACAATTGAAATCTTAAGAGATACTGAAGTAAGTGAAAGTTTAAATATTGATAGTAATAAAAACATTATTATAGATTTACAATCTCATACTATATCTGCAAATATGTCTAACTATATTATTATAAATGATGGAACATTAACAATATTAGATACAATTAAGGGTGGACATATAACAAATCAATCAGGACCATGCATTTTAAATAATACTACATTAAATATTGGATTAGATGATAAAAAAGAAGAAAATGATATGCTTACAATAACAGGAACAACTGTATCTATTGGAGGTAATGGTACTGTAAATAGATATGATGGAATTATTACTAATGGTATTAATTAATATTAAATGAAGTAGCAAAAATACAAGAGTATATATAAAATTAAATATATGCTCTTGTAATAAATATAAAAATAGGTGAAATGATATGAATTATAATGAACTTGATATAGATAATTGGTCTGAGGGAAATGAACATTTAAAAAATTTATTAATAAGCTGTAAAAATAATAATGTACCTTCAATGTATTCTTGTGCAGGACATGGAAAAGGTGAAGGATATATAACAGTACAGATGAATGACAAAACAATGGGAAAAATATATAATATAATAAGTAAACTTTCAGGAATAAAAAATATCTCGTTTAGATTTTCACAAGCTGAATTTGGAAAAGTTCCAAGTTTTACTGTCTACTTTGAAAATGAAAAAAATAAAAATAAAGTAATGGATATAATATCTGATGCAATGACACAAGAAAAGAACAAAGATAATTTATCAGATGATTTTAAAAATCTAATAAAAATAAGAGATATATTTATGAAAGAAAAGATGGGTTTTGATTTATTATATAGTGTTGGAAAATATAATAATTTATTATTATTAGAAAATTTAAAATTTGTAAATGGTAAATATTTAGAAAAAGAAGATTTTAAAAAGATGGGGTTAAAATCAAGAAAGGATATAGTAGGAAGATTACAATATTTTAAAAATAGAATTAGTAAAAATAAAGCTCCTAAGGTATTAAATAATATTTTACAAAATTTAAATCAAATTTATAATATTGAATCCGAATCATTATATAAAACTAATAAAGATTTTAAAAATAATCAAAGAGAAGCTTTTGTAAAAACAATGTCAGATAGAGTAGAAGATATAAATGGAATAGTATATAATGTAAATAATAGAAATGAACAAGCGATAAATAAAAGTATTGAAAATCTAGAAAAATAATTTTGAATATAATTAATATTCATAAATGTACTAGAATTATTTAAAATTCTAGTAGTAAATATTTAGAAAAGAAAGATTTTAAAGTCTGATAATTTGACATTAGAAAATAATAATGAGATATTACAAAAGAGGAAGATAAATTATATAAATAAAAGCCTAAATTTTAAAATGAGATTTAGACTTTTATTTTTTATTAACAGTATTTTTTTAAGCTTTTCCAGTTTTTAAGGTAGGAAATAGTGTTGTTGTACAAGTATAAATATAACAGTTAAAAATATTGAATTAATTCAACAAAAATATATAAAATTTATTGAATTTATTCAACAAAAATGTTATAATAAATAAAAAGATACATATAATGACAATAGGAGGAAATGGAGATGGATATAAAATTAAATTTATCAATTACAAATCCTTGGTGGAGCAATCAAAAAATAAATAATCAATTTTTATTAGGAAGAAAAAGAAAAGAATTCGAAGATATTATAGTGAAAATAAATAGTAAAAGAATTTTAAGTATTATTGGACCTAGAAGAGTTGGAAAATCTACTTTAATATACCAAACAATCAATTATTTATTGGAAGAGAGAAAAGTAGATAGCAAAAGAATACTATTATTTAGTGGAGATGATCCGAGTTTATTTTTCTATGAAAATGATAAATTATCAGATGTATTAGATATATATTTTAATGAAATATTAGAAGAAAATATATCAAAGTTAGAATCAAAAGTATATATATTTATTGATGAGATACATTTTATAAAAAATTGGCAAAATTATTTAAAAACATATTTTGACAGAAAGTATAATGTTAAATTTATTATAACAGGTTCATCATCAATGCATTTATTTAAAGATTCAAATGAATCTTTACTAGGAAGAATAGAAAATGTATATGTATTGCCATTAACATTTAATCAATTTATGAATTTTTATATGACATATATTTCTAAAACTGAAGATATACAAATACCTAAGTTTGACTTAAATAGTATAGATGAAGTAATGAAAGAATTAGAAGAAATATATTATAATCAAGATTTAAAACTAGTAATACAGAAAATTCTTAAAAGATATATGATTGTAGGTGGATATCCTGAATACTTTGAGGTTAAAGATATTGAAGTTTGGCAAAAACAACTATCAGAAGATATTATAACTAGAGGAATATATAAAGACATTTTAACTATGTATAATATAAAATCACCAGAAATATTGGAAAAGTTATTATATTACATTGCTGCAAATAATTCTCAAGCCTTTGCATATTCAGGAATAGCAAGTACTTTTGGAATTGACACAGTAACTATTATGACCTATTTAGGTTATCTTAAACAAGCCTTTTTAATTAATATATTAGAAAATTATTCAAATAATATTGCAAAAGTGATTCGTACTAATAAGAAGTTAAGCATTTTAGATAATGGAATTCAAAATAGCTTACTTAAACAAAAAGACATAGATAGCAATTTAGCTGGTCATATTATCGAATCAATGGTGGATTTTGATTTTAGATTACTATGTGAAAAGGAAAATTACAAACAGTTTTATTATAGAAATACTGATAAGGAAGAAATAGATATAATTATAGATAGAAATATAGATATTATTCCTATTGAAGTTAAATATACAAATCAAATTGAAAATTCAGATTTAAAAGCAATAAATAAATTTATTGAGGAGCATCAAAATAAAGGCATTAATCATGTAAAGTTTGGTATTATTATAACAAAAGATGTTTTAAAAAAAGAGGGAAATTTATATTTTGTACCATATTGGTTGTTAAATATGTAGAAGTAAAAAAAGGTAAACTTTTTTTATATCTTAGATGAAAGAATAAATATTAATAAAGAAGTGTTAATTGATATTTGTTATATTTTTGATGTGAAATATTAGGGTTAATGCTCTAGTTTTTATTTAACTTCTCATATTATGTTTTGTATTTCAAACACTCCAATCTTAACATGTCCACCTACTGTTACATGAGTCTTTAAAGTATTTTAACATTTATTGATTTTAAAAGTTAAATAATTTTGTTTGAAAGCCTCTAAACAATTGATTTTTAGTAACTTTTACTAATTGTTATTGACAAATATACACTACTATAATTATTTAGAAAATTACAAGAAATTTGAAAAATTGTTAGATATAATAACAGTTAATCTACTATTAGTATTATTATATTTATTTTTATGTAGGTTTAATTATGAAAAATGAAGAAAAAAATTACAGATAAAAAACTGAAATAAGTTATACATTAGTTAGAGATTACTATATTCCTAATTTAAAAATATCAAAACAAAAAATTACATTGAACAAATATGAAAGATTAAGACTAAAATATTTGAAAGAACATAAAAAGGCTGAATATACAATGTATTTGTTGAGAATAAATTAAATTCTCTTTTAAAAGAGATACAAGAAATTGCTGAAAAAAATGTAAGTAATTTAATAGAACAATTAAAAGCAAAAAGTAATTTAACCGAAGATATGAAAAATACTGATCCATTATTTTGGATTGGAACAATGAGCACTATAAAAAATCAAATTGAAGATATAAAATATAAAGAAAATAAAAAACTTGTAAAAGACTTTCAAACTTGGAAAAAGAAGGGAAAATAAAAAATTAACCATATGAAAAAATAAAAACTTACTAAAAATTAAGTTTATGAGTGGATTTTAAAAAATAAATAAATTTTATATAAATGATAGCAACAAAATGTAGTAAAATTTTGGCTTTAATGTTATAATAAGAATAAATTGAAAGAGAGAAATTTATGACTAATGAAAAAAATATTCAATATAAAAAAGCTTATGTGGAATTAAATGAAATATTAAAAGTTTTATCCAAAGAACAAAAAGAAAAAATACCAAAGAATTTTATAAGTAATATATCAAATAATATGGATAAAAATTATAAATTTACATTTGATAAATCAAAAGGAATATTTGAACAAAATTTAATGGTAGAAACAGAGGCTTTATTGGTAGAAATATATGAAAGATATTTAGCACCTAGCGAAGAAGAAGAAATATGGCAGAAATATGATAGAATTTGTTTAAATAAAATTGAAGAAGAAAAGAAAGCAAAATTTAATAATAATATTATTTTTGAGAAAGACAAAAATATAAGTTTTGAAAATAACATAGAAAACAATAATAATGAGAAAAATAATAATCTTCCTATAAAACATGAGAAGGAAAATTTTCTGAAAAGATTTTTAAATTATATAAAAAATTTATTTAAGAGGTAATAATATGTATATAACAAGATTGACAGATTGTGATGTACAAGATATGTTGGATGGAAAAGTGTCGAATTATTTATTAAGAGAAGGATTATGTGGAAGAGATATAAGTCAGTGGGATTTATCAGACTTAAGTCCTGAATTTTTTAAAAAATTATGTTTTGATTCAAATACTAAATTTTCAAAAGAACAAATACAAAAGTTTAATCCTAAAAAATTACTTGAAATGGCAAAAAAACCATCTCAAGATATTGGTAGATTGCATAGTAAAGGAATTACTGGTCAAGGTTTAAATCTTGCTGTTATAGATACAAACATAGATAGTAAGCATGAAATCTTTTTAAACGGTAATATTCATATGAAAAGTAGTAATAATATGGGAGAAGTTGAACCTCATGGCTTGACAGTTGTATCTGCACTTTCACAGATTGTACCTGATGCCCAAGTTGATTATTATCCATATGATAAAACTAATAAAAATAAGGATAATATTATAGAAGAATTAATTGATGAAATTATAGAAAGTGGCGTAAAAATTATTTCTATGTCTAGTTCATTTAACAGCGAAGAAATAAGGAAAAGAGTATTGGATAGATGTGAAAAAGCTGGTGTAACTTTAATAGATCAACCAACATTTGTAAAACATTTTACTTTTTGTTTTAGAAATATAGATGAAAATGGAAAAGAATATTTTGAAGAGGCTTTTATGGAGCCAGAAACTGCAAGCTTACCAAAAGCAAAGTGGGAAGAATATCAATCTTTATTAGAAAAATACTGTGTTGAAGATAGAAAATCTTTGAGTGAAAAGATAAAACTAGATTCAAATATTAAGGAAGAAGTTAAACCGATTATATTAGAAAGGTTAGAAAACTTTGGAGAGTTATTTGATTGTAAATCTTATGAAGGTGAAGGCGGAGTAAGACATATTTCAAAACAGAAAACAATTCAAGAAGAAAAAGAAAGAAAAAACGTATCAAGAGCAGAAAAGCCTATTGAAATTCCTTGTGGTGGAAGAAGTTTTGCAGCACCAGGTGGTTATAAATATTGGGGGTCATGTTCTAATAGTTATACTATTCCGCAAATTGCTGGTATATTTGCTTTAGCAAGACAAATATCTCCTAATTTAAGTTTTGAACAATTTTCAAAAATTGCAAACCAAACATCAATGCAAATTGCTAGTGATGGTTATGATAGATTGGTTATTTCACCAGAAAATTTAATTGAACAAATTAAGCAACTTGAAGAATTAAAAAAAATAAAATTGTTTCATGATCAAAAAAGTGATGAAAACTTTCAAACAATAAAGACAGGATTACATACAATAACTAAAGCAGATGTGGTACGAATAGCTAAGAAAGTTGAAGTAGTTATGGAAAAAGAAAATGCTATGGAAGATAGAGCAAGAGAAGAAAGAGATATGGAATCTGAATTAAAACTCACATTGATGTTATATTAAAAGATGAAACAATTTGGCTTACACAAAAAAGTATGGCAGAATTATTTGATACTGGTATTGACAATATCAATGTTCATTTAAAAAATATTTATGATTCTAAGAAATTGGCTAAAAACTCAACTATTGAAGAAAATTAAATAGTTAAAAAAGAAGGAAACTGTAATGTTAGAAGAAAAGTAATGTTTTACAACCTAATGGATTGCAAATATGTAACTATTGAAGAATTTAAAGAAATGATAAAGAAAGGGAATGTACTTTTAAAAGTTTTGAAAATACTATTTTTTATATAATATGTAAGATATACATGAAAAAAATCACATTTCAAATATTTTAAATGTGAGAGTGACGAAGGTAACTTTTGTTCTAATAGCAATATATTGAATTTTTAAAAGTAGTATAAATAATTATGAATATTAAAATAATACATAATCCAAAAGAGGCAATTGGAATTGCAATTATAATTGATGTTTTTAGAGCTTTTACTGTTGAACCAGTTATAATAAATAATGGAGTTAAAAAACTAATTGTAATTGGAGAAAAACAAATTGCTTATGATTTAAAGAAAGAAAATAATGAGTATATTTTAATTGGAGAGAGAGATGGAGTAAAATTACCTGGATTTGATTATGGTAATTCACCGTCTCAAATCGAAAAAGTAGATTTTACAAATAAAGTTGTAGTTCACACTACAAGTTGTGGTACACAAGGAATAGTAAATAGCATAAATGCTGAAGAAATTATTACTGGTAGTTTAGTAAATATATCTGCAATAGTAAAATATATAAATAATAGCAATTATAATGATATATCAATAGTAAGTATGGCAAGACCTGGAGAAGAGCCCTCTCAAGAAGATCAATTGTGTGCTGAATATATAAAAGCAAAGCTAGAAAACAAACCAATTGATGAATTTAATGATAGAATTTTAAATCTAAAAAATACAAGTGGAACAAAGTTTTTTGATAATACCTTACAAAAAATATTTCCTAAAGAAGATTTTTATTTATGCACGGATGTAGATAAATATAATTTTATATTAAAAGCAGAAAAAGATGCAGATGGTTATTTAAATATGAGAAAAATAATAATACAATAAATTTAGGTGGTAGGTATGATTGGTAATTTTTTTGAACGTGAAGCAGATAAAAATGATAAATATTATAGAGTTATTCAAACAATTAAAGAATATAGTGATGGTAGAAGATTTCCTTTAAATAAAATTGTTGTAGCTGATAATAAAGTGGATTTAAATGCAACTGATATAACAAAAATGGGAGGATTTTGCATTTCTTCTTATGAGTATATTTTCAGATGGCTAGTTAGAGGAGATACATTATGCGAAGTTAAAATTCCAAAAGATACAAAAATCTATAAGACAGTAAGTGATAATGGAATATATATAGCTGATAAAATAATTCTTACTAATCCTAAAAAAATTGATGATGATTTTGCTATGAAATTATATAAAGCATCCACTCTTCCTGAATTATCTTATTTTATAGCAATGACAGCTTGTAGTATATGTGGTTATATAAATACTGCTATTAAAGTATGCAATGATAAAGTTAATAAAGAAAATATTGATATAGCAATTAAAGAGTTTGAAGATTTTTGTAAAAGAAGAGATGATGAAAGGTACATAAATAATCCTATGGCAATAGAATCTGTTAAGGTTCTATACAATAGATTAATAGAAATTAAAAATAATAGTAGTATATAAAAATAGAGGATTTAATGAAATTAGAACTAGTTGATATTTATAATAAAAACAAATAAAAAACAGGAAAAATAAAAATGCGTTATAGAGATTCTTTAGAAGAAGGAGAATATGCTTTTGCAGTAAAAGCTATAATTATTAATTCAAATAAAAAAATTCTTATTAGTAAAAGAGCTTCTACCCAAAAGAAAGATCCTGGAAAATGGGAAATTAATGGAGGAGTATGCGTAGCTGGAGAAACTTCATTACAGGGAGTCATTAGGGAGATTAAAGAAGAACTAGGAATTGATTTAAGTAACATAAAAGGCATATTATTTAAACAGTATTGTAGAAATCAAATTTTCCATGATATTTGGTTATTTAAATTAGATATAGGAATTAATGAATTAAAATATTCTGATAAAGAAGTAGAAGAGGCAATATGGGCAAGCATTGAAGAATGTATTAATATGGAAAAAGAAAATAATTTAATAAGCTATGAAGATTTAAATAGTGATGATTATAAAAATTGTATAAAATTATTATTTGATAATATTGAGAAATGTTATAGATGAAAAATTTCTATTATATTTCTCATTTATTTTTTATAAAATTAAATAATAAAAAAATATAGGAAATAATAATAAAAAATAAAATAAAAAATATTGATATTTGTGCTTACTATATGATAAAATGTAAGCACAAATGTTAAATGGAGGATAAATATGGAAAAGTATAAAGAAATAAAAGCGAAAGTTGCAAATAGTAATGGAATTATAAACAATCGCTTTTTTAAAGAAAATAATATAAGTAATTATTATATTAATAAGCTTATTAATGATAAAATTATTGAAAAACATTCAAGGGGTATTTATATAAGAAATGATATTATAGAAGATGAGTTTTATATTTTGCAGCAGAAAAGTAATAAAATAGTATTTTCATATAATACGGCAATGTACTTTTTAGGAGAAACAGAGAAAACTCCAGATTTAATTGATGTAACAACCTATAAAGGATTTAATAAACACAGAATGTCTAAAAATACAAGAGTTCACTACGTAAATAAAGAGAATTTGTATTTAGGAGCAATTAAAGTAGAGTCACCAGGTGGATTTGAAGTAATATCCTATAATCTAGAAAGAATTTTATGCGATTTAATAAAAAATAAAAAAACAGGTGTAGACAAAGAGCAGACAAACAAATTTATAAAAGAAATGTTTATAAAGAATAAGATAGATTCCAGCTTAGCTATAGAATATGCTAAAAAATTAAAATGTGAAAAGAAATTAAGAAATGTGATGGATGTACTTATATGATAAAAAATGTCTAAAGTCTAAAAGATAGAGCTAATAATTTTGCAAAAGGAAACAACTTGACAGTGCAACAAGTTTTACAAAATTACATGTTTGAAAGATTTTTAGAAAGATTATCAGTTTCAAAATACAAAGAAAAATTAATCATAAAGGGTGGATTACTACTATCATCTATTATAGGTATTAATTTAAGAAGTACAATGGATATAGATGCAGATATAATTGGAATAAACTTTAAGCAAGAAGAAATAGAAAAGTTAGTTATCAATATTATTAACATTGATCTGAATGATAATACACAAATGAAATTAGATAAAATAGAGAAAATAAAAGAAGAATCAGAATATGGCGGATATAGAGTAAAATTAGTTGGAAATATAGAAAATTTAAAGATTCCATTTCATATTGATATATCAACAGGAGATGTCATTACTCCAAAAGCAATAGAATATAAATATAAAAAATTGTTAGAAGATGATTACATAGAAATCTATACTTATAATCAAGAAACAATTATTGCTGAAAAACTTCAAACGATTTTATCAAGAAAAATTGCTAACAGTAGAATGAAAGATTATTATGATTTATATTATTTTGTGAATTTTAAATGGAAAAAAATTGATAAAGTAATATTGAAACAAGCAAT
>CANQUF010000004.1 GCA_947626975.1 uncultured Clostridia bacterium | reverse complement strand
GACCAAATTGGATAGAATTCATAAAATCTTCGCATTCTTCTTATGCTAACTGAAGAAAAACCACTTCCAAATTCATTTGTAAGTTTACTAGATAAAACATCTATTATTTTTTACCATAACTTGCTTTTGTACTATTTTCGGATAATTCGTATGTTATTTTTCCAACATACCAATATACTTCTGCCATTGTAGTATCTATATGTTTAAACATTTTTTCTTTAGCAATTATTATTTTATTTCGAATATCTTGGTAAATATTTTCAATATTTGTTAATTCGTTTTCATTACTTACTATCATTTCATTTTTCTTATCCATTAAATAATCACCTTCCCTTTAATTTATAATATAGTTGGGGGTAAATGTCGTAATCACCTTTATAATTCTTATTATAAATAATAACCAAATTGCTATAATTTTTCTAATTTTTCTAATTTTTCATATTTTTAACCTTTTTTAATAAAAATATGAAAAATATAAATCGGAGAAATTCATTTATTTATAAGGGTTTAAATGTATTCTTAATTAAATCGTAATCAATCAGTTAATGTTTGTTTTATTTTCATGATTTATTTATATCAATATCACTATTACTTTAATAAACTCCTTTAAGCAATTACAATTCCATCTAAATTACATATATAACAATCAGGCAATAATAACTTTATTTCTTTTAAAACTTGATTATTACTTTCATATTCTCTACCAACTAATATACCTTCTATAAAATTAGCTGGTAATCCAAACAAAATTGCACTTTCTCTATCTGTAAAAAAATCATCTTTATCTTTTCTATCTTTTATAAATTTCTCATAATACGCTGGATTTACAAATTCCTTTACATCTTCATCGTTAATAGAATCAGATAAAATATCTCCATTTAACAAATTTTTTATCTCATTATTTTGTCCATTAAATATAATACCAATCTGCACATTATTTTGAACTAAGCTAGGCATAAATCTTACTTCTTTTGTTTGTTCCAAAGTCCACATATGACAATTAAATTTTTTTACTATATCTATAATATTATTCATTTCATCATAGGGAACAACTGATGATTTATTTTGTTGAGTATCTACGCCGTTTTCAAATAATCCAGCATATAATATTGTTCCACCAGAATAGAAGTTAATATAATCAGATAATTTACAATCGCCTTTTAAATTCCATACTCCAACTGAGCTAGGATATTTTGATAGTCTTTCATTTATAAACCAACTTGAAATAAGCCCATTATTTACAATTTCTTTTAACCCTTCTAAATTTTTATATGTCCCATGAAGTAATGTTCCTTTATTTAGGAAAACTTCATCACCTATTTCATATTTTTTCAAATCAATATTTCTATCTTTATAATCAAAATATCGATTGATCTGATTTATCATTTATTTTTTTTACATATTTAATTATTGTTTTTATTATTAAAAATATTAAAAACAATGCCACAAATAGCGTAACAATATATGTTATTATTTTAAATATATATATATTAGTTTCTGATAATTGTTTATAATCGATTTTTTCGCGCAACATTAATTCAAATTCATATTCTTCACCATAATAAATTTGTCCATTTGAATACCCTACATCTGCCTGTGAGATATAAATATTTTGTGTTCAGTTTAGATTTCCAAATATTTCCTTTTCATTATCAATTAAAAATTTATCAGCAGAATCTTTTGTATTTATGTTTTTATCCCATACTCTTACATTAAGTATTTAATAATTTTTATTTTAGTTAAAAATTTTATATTTTAATCTTATATTATTATCTTTTATACATTTTTACAAATAAAATTAACGACATCACTTTCATCTTCGTCTAAGTTTCTTTTTTCTTCTTCTGTTATATCCGTAAAGTATTTATTTAATTTTTTATTCACCGATATTGTATTTAATGGATAACCAGGATTAATTTTATTAGATGGCTTGTCTACTATATAAAAATCTTCTTTACTCCAAGTATATGTTGATTCAACTCCATTATTTATAACAGCAATTCCGATAAACCCATCTACAAGTTAATTTTCCATCTTCTCCATATAAATGTGCTAAATTTGAATAGTATTCTACCATTTCATCATCGCTTAATCTTTTACCATTAACTCTTCTTACATACATTCCTGGTTGCTTATTTTCTGGTACACCTTCTATATATAAATTATCATCCATAGCTAGTATAGGTAACTCATACATACTTGCATATGCCCTTGCCTTAATTAATGCATTTTCTATAGCATCTTTTCCATTTTCATCGATATCTACTTTTTTCCCTATGTCATTTATTGTAATTAATTCTATATTATTTTTTAAAAGTCCATTTTTAAACCTTTTAGCCTTACTTTCATTTTCTGTTGCAAACAATAATTTTTTCATATTTAATTTCATTCCTCCTTTCGTTATAAATTAACATTAAATTTACATTAATGTAAGAATCTTTTATCTCTTCATAATTTATAAATTTACCTTTCCTCTGCTTTCTTTTCCTTTTGTCTTATATACTCAAAAAAATTATCTAAATCACTATTAGTACTTCGTACTATATCTTCTTTTCCTATTTTTTTAGCATTTTGTAATAATTTATTATATAAGCATTCAACAACATCTAACGCTGTATTTCCTTTATCTGTTTTTATTAAAGATAACTTTTCTGCCTCAATTGTATGATTAGCTTTTCCTTTTATATCTCGTTGTGGATGTTCTATAAACATATTTCTCAAATTTTCTATAGAAAAATCTTCTTTTAAGTCATCAGTATAATTATCTTCAATTAAAAAATCTTCATCTTCTATAGCATCTACTTTAAAATATATTTCATCCTTAAATCTTTTTTCCATTGCATCATATAGTGTTTTCTCATCAATTTGCTTTTGACTAGAATAATCTTCTATATTAAAATATCTTCTATATTCTAAAGGAATATCACATACTCTTAAATTTTTAAATTCATAAATAAATGAATTTTTTATCTCTATTAAACCTTTTCCTCCTTTAGACATATATACCCTAGGTTTATCTTCTTTTTTCATTTTGGAAGCATCACCTATTTTAGGTTTTAATCCCTCACTTATTATTTGTTCTAGATTATCTTTATTTGTAAAATGAAAATATGAATTATTTAAATCAATATCATTAATATCTACTACATTTATCTTACTCGGTTTTTGAGTTGTTTTTTCTAATAAATTTTCACCCTCTAAAATAGCAGAATTAACAATAACATCTCTATATATATGATTGTTTCTTTCTAGTCTTATTCCTAAAGCCTCATTTGCTTTTTCAAACTCATCATTTTTTACATAATTTATAAAATTTACTAATTTAGACTTTGCTTGATTAGGATAATTCTTCATAAGTTCAGATTGATAAAGTTGAGCTAAAACATATCTAGAATCTACTTCTCTATTCCCTACTTTTGATGTAAAATCCATTGCATTTTGAGCCCTAGATATAAATGTTGTAAATTTTCTAATCTCAATATCTTTTAATAATACTTCATTATTTAAACCTAGTGAATTACAATTTTCTATTAAATAATTATCTAATAACCTTTCCATACACTGTGGTGCTACTTCACCTAATATTCTTCTTGTACTCGTATCTTTATCTTTAATATCAAGGCAATGCGTTAATTCGTGAATAATTCCATACACATCTCTTAAATCTCCATATTTACCTACTTTAATATCAATTTGTTGTGCATCAGGACTACTAACACAATTTTTTCCATTCCACTTTGCATCTATACTTAAATTAAATCTACTCTCTTTTCCCTCTAATATATTGTTTATTTTTAAAAAAATTTCATTATCAATATCTTTAAAAAATCCTTTAACAATATCTATAAGTTGTTCATATGATATCTTTGTTTGTAGTGGCTCATAATATGGAACTTTTCCTTGATATTTTCTTATCTCCATTTTTAAATCATCAGATAATCCATCTACAAAATTTTGTATAAGTCCTATATTATCAATTGATTCTACTTTTGATGAATATGTATCTTTAACACCTGCTTTAGGCAACTGATTTAATTTGCTTTTTTTAAAAAATTTCTTTATTTTATCAATAAAATTCATAATTTGTTCTAGATTATCTTTTTTTGTAAAATGAAAATATGAATTATTTAAATCAATATCATTAATATCTACTACATTTATCTTACTTGGTTTTTGAGTTGTTTTTTCTAATAAATTTTCACCCTCTAAAATAGCAGAATTAACAATAATATCTCTATATATATGATTGTTTCTTTCTAGTCTTATTCCTAAAGCCTCATTTGCTTTTTCAAACTCATCATTTTTTACATAATTTATAAAATTTACTAATTTAGACTTTGCTTGATTAGGATAATTCTTCATAAGTTCAGATTGATAAAGTTGAGCTAAAACATATCTAGAATCTACTTCTCTATTCCCTACTTTTGATGTAAAATCCATTGCATTTTGAGCCCTAGATATAAATGTTGTAAATTTTCTAATCTCAATATCTTTTAATAATACTTCATTATTTAAACCTAGTGAATTACAATTTTCTATTAAATAATTATCTAATAACCTTTCCATACACTGTGGTGCTACTTCACCTAATATTCTTCTTGTACTCGTATCTTTATCTTTAATATCAAGGCAATGCGTTAATTCGTGAATAATTCCATACACATCTCTTAAATCTCCATATTTACCTACTTTAATATCAATTTGTTGTGCATCAGGACTACTAACACAATTTTTTCCATTCCACTTTGCATCTATACTTAAATTAAATCTACTCTCTTTTCCCTCTAATATATTGTTTATTTTTAAAAAAATTTCATTATCAATATCTTTAAAAAATCCTTTAACAATATCTATAAGTTGTTCATATGATATCTTTGTTTGTAGTGGCTCATAATATGGAACTTTTCCTTGATATTTTCTTATCTCCATTTTTAAATCATCAGATAATCCATCTACAAAATTTTGTATAAGTCCTATATTATCAATTGATTCTACTTTTGATGAATATGTATCTTTAACACCTGCTTTAGGCAACTGATTTAATTTGCTTTTTTTAAAAATTTTTTTTATTTTATCAATAAAATTCATAAATTTCTCCTATTATTTATTAATCTGTTATTTAAAATATTTATACCATAAATACTAGAAAATTATTATAAGTTTTTATATATAAAATAGAATATATTATTCTTAATAAAATTTCTTTATATATAATACTTTTTATTAATTATTTCCAAAATATAGCTTTTTTTCCCATTGCAACTTTACTAACAAAATTGATATTTTTCATTCTTGCTTTAATAAGAAGTGCTCTACCTACTTTATTATTTGAATATATTAATGAACAATTTGAAATCCTTTTACACCAAATTTTATGAAATCTACTTGAAATTTCTTTATTTTGAGAAAGTATTTTAGGTACATTATAATAATCTTTAATTTTGTTTTTAGTTAAATCTAATTTTGCTATGAAATATCTTTGAACTGTACTCTTATCAAATAATTCTCGTAAAGCTTGTATAAACAAATTATTTTCATATGAGGTACCACCTATAATATAAGTTTCAACTAAATTATTACTATTATTTTGTTTTGCTATAACCTTCATATTATGAAAATTTGTTTTAATAAACTTAAATTCACATAAGCATTGTAATATAGTATATCCAACTTGTTCTATTATCTTTCTAGGTGTAAATATCTTAATTTCCTTAAATATAGCAATTAATGTAAATATAGTATTTATAAGTAAAATTATTGTAGAATATACACTACCTGTCATTACAACTATAACTAAAAATATTATTTCTAAAATTAAAGTTATTAAAAATTTATAATCAATAGACCACATCTTATTAAAATATTCACTTTTAGGAATATCAAGTTTATCACAAATTTTATAATTACAATCATTTAGTTTATTTGTTATATCTTTCCATCTTTTATACATTAAACTCCTATTTATAGATAAATCTTCCATTTTTTTATTAATTTGAATTACTTTATCTTTATTAAAAGGTGGATAAACTCCATTTAATCTTTCAATTCCATTTTGAATAATGTCATAATCATAGTCAATTCCAATAATTCCATTAAATCTTCTTTTTAGCATTTCAAAGTCTAGATTATAATTTACATTTTCTATTTCTTCTGAACTATCATAAATAGTCTTATCATTTACACATACAAGATGCCATATATTAGCAGTTTTATTTGGATCTTTGTTTACTCTAATTGCTCTTCCTCGCATTTGGTTAGATAACATATATGAACCTACAAAGCTTGCTAAAATTAATGAATTAATACTAGGTTCATCCCAACCTTCTCCAAGTAACGATTTAGTTCCAATAATTATATTAATTTGGCCATTTGAAAATAAAGATTGAATTAACCCCATTACTTTATTTTTTTCATTTCCATTAATATTTAATAATATATAATCATTAGAAATATTTAGCTTTTGAAAATTAATTCTATCTAAATTAATTTTTTCTTCTATACATAAATCTATTAATTTTTGCTTTAATAATTTTGGAATAATAAAAAATGAACCTGTAAGAATAGCTAATTTATATGATACATTAGAATTTAGTAGATTTATAAATATTGGAAGAACACCAATTTTATTTACACTAATGTTAGTATCTTCTAAATATTCTTTTCTTATATAATCAGTAAGTATTACCATTCTTAAAGAATCTTTTAAGTTAGAATATTCTATATCTACAATTTTATTTATACTTTCTAACTTTGCAGAACTATTTAAAAATATTTTTTTTAAGTAATTATTTTCTCTAATAATTATATCTCTTTTTTCAATAATTCCTAAAGAATTTAGCATACTTTTTATATTTTTAATAGTATCTTCATAATTTTTATAATTCTTTGTATCATCGAATATAATATTTTTAAGTAAAATTTCCAACCATTCTACTGTAAGTCTTGGTATTGTTTTATTATGTCCTAATATTGCAACATTATCTCTTGGTATTCTTACATTAGCTGAATTTAAAAATATCAACATACTACTATAATATGAAACATTTGATAATATTTCTTCTTCGTAAGATTTTGGACTTTTTATATACTTATGGTTTGCTACTGCATTAATTAGATTAGTATCTTTTTTTATGTTATTTATTAAATCATATAATTTTACATTATATTTACTTATACTTTCTTTTTCTTCTTTAGTTGGATAACTAAAATATATATAATCTTGATGAGGACATAAATTATTATCAGCCACTAATTCTGGTATAGAAATTTCAGCATCTACTTCTCCACAAAGTTCTTCATATTTTTTCCACATAGAATATTCTACATCATATGGTGGTGTTGCAGTAAGTGATATAATTGTATGATCTTTTATATTTTTTACAACACTAATTAAACTTTTCCACCATTCACTTTTTAAATGATGTGCTTCATCTAAAACTATTGTTGTTATATTTTTTTCATTTATTTGATTAATTAAATCATATGTTTTTATTATATCTTTATCTATTACTTTATTATCCTCATCTTCAGTTATATCATCCGTATCATTATCTGTATCAGCTTTATTAACTTGTTTTTTATATGCATAATGTAATGATTGATATGTAACAACATTAAAAAATTTTAAATTATATATATCTGTACTAATCCAATCTGGGATATTTTTGAAATTAGTAAAATTATTAATAAATCTTTCAACCCATTGATCTCTAATTACAATTGTAGGTGCAAGTATTATAACAGGATTATTAATTATTCTTGTAAGTTCTAACCCTATAATAGTTTTTCCAGAACCTGGTGCTGCTACTATATTTATTTTTTTGTCATTTATATATTTTTTTACTTCGTTTAAAATTCTTTCTTGATAATTTCTCCAGTTATATTTAAATTTTATTGAATCATCAAACATTACTTATCACCTTCTAAAATTAAAAATATTTAACATTATTGTTATTATATATTAATTAAGGTATTTTTTCAACATATTACATTTAATTAAAAAAATATATATTATACTATATTGTTATAAATTAAGTATCAATATTTTTTTAAATACATATTATATAATAATACTTAATATTAGGAGGATTTATATGAAAAATTCATTCTGTTTTAATGATGATAATCATAATCAAATAAATAATACATGTAGCGATTGTACATATACATGTTGTAATAATAATAAATATATACCTGATCTTCAAGGAATGCAAGGAACATCTGGAACTATAGGTGTTACCGGTCCTACCGGTCCTACAGGTCCTACTGGTCCTACTGGTCCCACAGGTCCTACTGGTCCCACAGGTCCCACTGGTCCTGCTGGAACTAGTGTAAATATCTTAGGCTCTTTTGAAAAATACGAAGATTTAATAAAAAATCATCCACAGGGTAATCTTGGTTCATCTTATTTAGTCGGATCAAATTTATATGTTTGGTCAAATGAAAATAATGCTTGGACAAATATAGGAGTTATAAAAGGTCCTAAAGGTGATCCAGGAATTCAAGGTATACAAGGTCCTATTGGTCCTCAAGGTGAAAGAGGTCTACAAGGTGAACAAGGGCCACAAGGCGATCATGGTTTACCAGGCGAACAAGGACCTCGTGGAATACAAGGACCTAGAGGTGAACAAGGAATGCAAGGACCTCCTGGTCCCCAAGGTGAAAGAGGACTTCAAGGTGATATAGGTCCAAAAGGCGATCAAGGGCCTCAAGGCAATATTGGTCCTCAAGGTGAGCAAGGTATACAAGGACCTCCTGGTCCTCAAGGTGAAAAAGGAATCCAAGGTGATACTGGTCCTAAAGGCGATCAAGGTATACAGGGACCTCCTGGTCCTAAAGGTGAACCAGGAATTCAAGGTGATACTGGACCTAAAGGTGATACAGGTCCACAAGGTGATACTGGACCTAAAGGTGAGCAAGGTATACAAGGGCCTCCCGGTCCTCAAGGTGAAAAAGGAATTCAAGGTGATACTGGCCCTAAGGGAGATACAGGTCCACAAGGTGATACTGGACCTAAAGGTGAACCAGGAATTCAAGGTCCACCTGGTCCTAAAGGCGATCCAGGTCCTTTAGAAATTCCTGCTGCTTTCTTTGTTACATTCTATAACGATGACGCTGGCGCAACAGGTATTAAAGTGCTCTCAAAAGCTAGACTACCTATTGATATGAAAATATCAGATAATGAAAATAATTTTATATTAAATGAAGCAGATAATACTATTACTTTTGTTAATCCTGGCACTTATAGAATTGATTTTGCTGTTAGTGCATCTGCTATTAATGATACTGTAATTGTAAAAAATAGAGATATAGTTGTAATAGGATTTAAAAAGGTAGACGAAAGTACAGTATATGCCGGTGGCAGTATGTGGGATTACAATCAAATTCCAGTTCAACTTATTGGTCAAGGTATTGTTTCTACTGTTCTACCAAATGACACCTTTGAATTAGTAAATTTAGGTAAAACTGAGATTTATTTAGACACACCTACACTTGGTGAAGATGATTCTTTATTTTTAAATACTGTTATTACTATGATTATTCAAAGATTAAAATAATAATTAAATCTACTTTACAAAATAAATTAGATTTACATTTTAAAAAAATAAGAACAAAAGTAGTTAAAATCACTTTTGTTCTTATTTCTTAATTTAGTATTTTTGTAAATTCTATTTAACTTTTTTATATTATGTGACATACTCCCATCACTTAAGAAGTGATGAATTCTTACTTAGATAGATTAAATATTAGTATTAAAATACAATTACTTTACAACTTTATTTTTAAAATTATTTCCATCATTTATTTTATATATTACATATTTTCTAGAATTTTATATAAAATAATTGTAATTATACTAATTATAGCAATAGATATTATTGTTATTGTTATTTTTTTCTTCTTACTACTTTTACTCTTTTTTAAGTATACTATAATACCTACCAATGATGCCATAGGTATAATACAAATTTTTGCAATTTTTAATATTATTGTACTAGTTATTGTACTAGGCTTAGGATTAGGCATTCCATACAAAGCAGTATAATTACTAACATCTAGTACTTCTGCAAAAATTTTATTTGGAATTGATATAATTATTAATAAAATCAAATTAAATATTTTTTTTAACTTTGATATAAAATTTTTCATAATCCCTCCTATATTTCATTAATCATATTATAAGTACATTTATTTTGTTTATTATCATTAAAATTCCATGTATGAAAAGCTCCACCTAAACAATAATCCCAATATTTACATTTAGAACACTCATCACATCTTGTCCTATTTTTATTTCTAAATTCTTTATATTTATTATCCCAAATCTCTTTAAAATTATCTGTTCTAATATTACCTTGTATAAATCTTTTTATTCTAGGGACATTAGGACAAACAAATAGATCACCATTATATAATATGCTAGCAACATTTATACCTGTCCTGCAATCAAAATAATTATTTCTTACTTCTTTTTCATAATTTAATCCTAAAAATCCAGGACAACCATATTCCAGTTTTAAATTTTTATTTTTTTTATTTAACATTATAAAATCAAGTATTTGTTTTATTTCTTTTCCGTTAAGTAACAATCCATTGTTTTCATTTGCTCTTCCTATTGGATCAATTGAAACTAATCTCCATGAATCTAATCCTAAATTTAACATTACATTATATAAATCATTTAATTGATTTATGTTATCTTTATGAAAAACCGTAGTAACCTGAAGATGTTTTACGTATCCAGCCTTTTTTAAATTCTTTATATTATTTATTACTATATTATACGAACCTTTAATTCCTATAAATGCATCATGAGTTTTCTTTAATCCGTTAATACTTATAGAAATTGTTTCCATATTAGCTTTCCTTAATTTTTGGATATTTTCATCATTTAATAAAATACCATTTGTTGTCATGCCCCAATGAAATCCTAATTCATTTGTTGCATATTCCATTACTTCACATAAATCTTGTCTTACTAAAGGCTCACCACCTGTAACATTTATTAGTATTTTACTTGCATCCATATCGTTTGCAATTTGTTTAAAAGCTGATTTAATTTCTTCTGTTGTTAATTCTCCGTTATACTTCTTCTTTTCAGCATTACTTCCACAATGCTTACATTTAGCGTTACAAGTTAATGTGCATTCCCAAAATAAATCATATAATGTGTGTTTTTCTATTTTTTGTTCTTTATAATTTTTTATTAAAGTTAATTCACCTAATTTATATATTTTTTTTAATTTTGATATATAACTTTTCATATGCCACCTATAAAAATGTATTTGTTATAATAGTAGTATTACTATACTTTAAACTATTATAAATTATATACTATACTTCATATAATAACAAATTTTTAATCATAAATCAATATATTTTTCTTAAATCTCAGCAAAAAAATTAAAAAATGGTATTTATCTAAAAAATAAAGATTTTTATTTAAAAAACTTTTTAATTTTTTTGTATTTTTAGAGTAAAGTTATTCACATACTATAGGTGCTTTTACCTGTATTTTTTGTACCATTTTTTAATTTTCATTTTTTACCAATTCTCTATTGCATCACATATTTATGGTAAAATCTTAATTAAATTTTCATATGTTCAACTGGCTTTGCTATTTTGGAGATAAGTGATTCTTTGATTTTTGCACTTATCTCTTTTATTTTAGCTTTAGTTCCATTTTTTTTGCATATTGAGGTTTTCATTTCAAATTTTTCTGTTAGTACATTTTATATTAATGATACTGTAATTGTAAAAAATAGAGATATAGTTGTAATAGGATTTAAAAAGGTAGACGAAAGTACAGTATATGCCGGTGGCAGTATGTGGGATTACAATCAAATTCCAGTTCAACTTATTGGTCAAGGTATTGTTTCTACTGTTCTACCAAATGACACTTTTGAATTAGTAAATTTAGGTAAAACTGAGATTTATTTAGATACACCTACACTTGGTGAAGATGATTCTTTATTTTTAAATACCGTTATTACTATGATTATTCAAAGATTAAAATAGTAAATTAAATCTACTACTTTACTAAATAAATTTTAATTATATTTTAAAGTAAAATAAGAACAAAAGTAGTTAAAATCACTTTTGTTCTTATTTTTATATATTATGAACTATATTCATCACCTATTTTTCCTAATATTTCTTCTAATATGTCATCCAAAGTAAGTATACCTATGATTATGTCATCATCATTTTTTATAGTAGCAAGATGCATTTTATTTTTTCTCATCTTCATATATATCTTATACGCTGTATCTTCATGAGATATTTCAAGTGGCTTTCTTAATATATCTTCTATATTAATTTTACCAGATTTAATATCTTCATAATTATGCAAAACATCTTTTACATATAATGCACCTAAAATTTTTGTTTTATTATCATTATATACTACTAACCTTGAATAAGTAGATTTTTTAAAAGTTTTCATTATTGTTAAAAATGAGTAATTTATTTTTATAAATGCCACCTTATCTATTGGAGTCATAATTTTTGATACCTTTACATCAAAAGATGTAGTAGCTTTTTCAATTATATCTTTTTCAATTTTATTTATACTACCCTTATGATATTCTACATTAGTAAAATGCTTTATTTCATCTCTTCTATAAAGTTCATCTTCTATTTTATCCTTTCTTTTATGATAGGATCTATCTAATATTGTAGCCACAAAAGATAGCGGAAGTAATATTGTTGAAGTAATAGCAAATATATATAGGGCAATTTTATTTATTTTTTTGCTTTTTCTAATTAAAACTAAATGTTTTGGTATATATGTTCCTAGTATCATTGTTATGTATGTTGCAATAATTGTTACAATTAAAATAGTAATATACTTTATAGAATTAAAAGTTATATATGAAAATTTATTAGCAAGACTAGATACTAAAGGTACACCATACTTTTCTACTACAATACCTGATATTATAAATTCTAGAATTGTAACAGATAATTCTGTTGTAATGTTTACTCCACCAGGATCTTTAACTATATTTTTTAGATATTTTGTAAGTCCTGTAACTTTATTTTTATCTAGCATATTAATATATGTAGAGCCATATATTAATATACTTATAAAAATTATACATACTGTAATTATAATTATTTCCATTATTTCTCCCTTAATAAAATTTAATTTAAAATTTCTATATTATTATACTTCATGCACTCCTTAATTATAATTTTTTAATTTAATATATTAATAACTTTTTTAATTATATAAATTATCATTTACAATATCAGTATAATAAATAATTTCTTTATTTAGTTTTTTTACAAATTCTATCTCACTTTTTGTGCTATTTCCTATATAATTATCCACATTAAAACTAAAATAATGTCAGATAACTTACTTACACGAACTGTTATAATTTTCATTTAATTCACATTAATTTTATATTTTTCTTTTATATTTTTATTATACCATATGAGTATAAAAAGTTCAAACTGTTATATAATTATATATTTAATTATTTATATATTTGATTAGTTATATTAATATACTAAAAAAATTATCCCCGAAGATAAATTATATCTTTGAGGATTTTATTAATTAATAACTAAATTATATCAAAAGATTTTGATTTTGCAATATAATGATTACGAAAATATAAATCATTTGTTAGTTCTATTTCCATTATGCATAAGTTCATAAAAAGGATATAAATCAATTTCAGTTAAATAACTAATATACTTAATATTTAGAAATTTTCTTCTCAAGCTCTGTTCTTTTTAAATTACTTATTTCAGTATAATAGTATGAAAATTGACCATCTCTATCTCCTTACTCTATACGACTTTAGAAAGAGTAGTTGTCTTCTAAAAATGATAAAATAAAAGTAACCAATATTTCACGAATTTTAGCTTACCAAGAGCCTCCTCCGTCCACCTCCTGAGCCTCCTCCAGAAAAGCCACCACCAGAAGATGAAGAACCTCCACCTAATGAATTACTTCTACTAGTAATAGATGGATTAGATGAAATTATATGATTCGTCATTTCCATAAAATTGCTAATTGAGTTAATTGAAGAACTTAAATTAGATTTATATAAATTACCATCATACCAATCTGGAGATTTCATAGATATTGTTTCAAATTTTTCAATCCACTTATCTGATATTTCTAATACATACGTATATGGCAATATATCATAAAAATATTTTGGATTCTCCATAACAAGTTCTTCTAATTTTTCTTTTTCAACTGTTTCAAGGAAATTTTTAAATCCTTTTATTTTTCCATATAATTCATTTCCATATTTAGTTTTTTTAACTAAATTATTGTTTAATATTTCAATAATTATTAATGAAATAATACATACAAGCAAAGTTATTATCCAATCAATACCGCCGAATTAAATTAAATCCACCAAATCCAAAGAACGGCAGCATAAAAATTGAACCATAAATAATAGTTCCTATTATAAAGGTTAAAACAGATCTTGTCTTATTAATCCAATCAACATATAATAATGTAAAAGGTAACTCAACCACACTTAAAAGAATAGAAGCAAGAATAGCTTCTTTACCAAGCTTATCAAACAAAACTATATACATAATAAAGAATGCAATAATAAAGAAAATATTTAGAATTATTTTTTTAGATGTATTTTTATAAAAGTATTTTTTATTTTTCTTTATATTTCTCTTAATCTTATCAATAGTAGTGTAAAACGAATTATATAACTCTTTACTTGTAACTTCATTTAAATTGCTATATCCCTTAGGATTAAATAATCCTTCAAGGAACATTCTTTCTCTTTCATCAGTTCCATCATATTCTTTTAGTTTAGTAATCCTAAAATCATAAATGTCATCCTCTGAGACCTTAATATATCCTTTATTTGCTAAATAAATAAGTAATGAAGTTACATCTTCATCTTCTACATGTCCTTTATATAAATATCCTACATCTAAACTATTAAGTCCATCAGGTGAATAAAACTCAACAGTTTCTAATACATTCGAATCTTTACCACATTTATACCATATTAAAAATGAAATTCCTACAAAAATCAAATTTATAATTATTATTATATAATTCTTTAAATCGTCAATTATTATTTTTTTAACAAAATATCCCTCAGGCAGTTCACATCTAACAGTTACTGCTTCTCCAGGATTTAAAAAATCCGTGTAATTACCTTTTATTACATTTCCTTTTATATCATAATTTATTTTATCATTTAATACTGAGCCTTCCTCTCCAGATGAAAAGCCTAATTTATTTATATCAAATTCTTTTGGCATAGTAATTGTAAATGTTAAATTTTCAATTATCGTATCCCACTCTGTACCTATAATATTATAATATAATTCATCATAATTTTTCACAGGATCATTTCCTATATCATATATATATTTTATTATGTATTGTTTCTTTCCTAATAAATTTTCATTTATTGATCCTATATTTATTTTACAATTATCATCTACACAATTTACTTTATATGTATCATTTACATTCACATTTGACACTTTTGCATTATTTATTGAGCTTGTACCATCTAATCTTTTTATTGTATTTTGTAACGGAATCTTTCTATATATTCCGTGCTTCTGAACATTAAAGTACACATCTATCGTTTCAGTTATATCAAATGTATTATTTTCATTTACTACAATATCTACATCATAATTATTTATAAAATAATCATATAAACTATATTTATTTATTACATGATTTAAATATTCTGATTCATCAAAATCATTCGAAACATTAGTATTATCTATTGTTATAACATCTAAAGCATAACAGTATATATCTCTATTAATAACTTCTGTAAAATCAATGCTTTGTTCATCAACTAATTGATTATATTCAATATTACTATTAGCTGGTACAATTTGTAGCTTAGTAGTTGTTGCAACTAGCTCATATTTTAAATTATAAAATCTAACTATAGTATAGCATTTTACTTCATTATCACTGCTATTATGTATATTTCCTGTTAATCCCATTTCTGCTATTCCTTGAGCATTAGTTTTTCTTTTAAATACCACAGAATCAAAATTCAAGTTATCAACACTTAAACTTGAGCTTTCATTATAATAAATAAAATCAGTATTTTTTTCTGTGGCATTAATATTATTTGGATATATACTAACAAAACATAAGAAAATTAATGGAAATATTACCATTTTAAATAATTTATTTTTCATTTTATACCTCTTAATATTATTTATCAAATTTCTATTTTTTTCATATTTCGCATATCATTTTACAGTTTCTACTATATTTGAAATAAAATTTCATATTTTATTTAAATAAGCATCCATAGTTAAAAATGCTTATTTTACTCTATTATTCATATTTTAACATATCTTATACATAAAATAAATTCATATTAAATATAAAAAATACAAAAAACTAGTGCTAGAACATTATCCATATCCTAACACCGGTTACTATATATCTCATATTATTATTTATATACCAAAATATATTTTTTTATTTTCTAATAATACTTTATTATATATGTATGATGTATAGTATTTTTATATTTTATTTCTCTTTAGTTTACATATTATTTAAATAATAAATTTGCCTAATCTAATATATTTTAAATATATCATATAAATTTTTAAGTGTCAACAAATGTTAATTTTTTTTATAAAAAAGTGACATCTATATAAGATATACATTATTAACATGCTCAACAGTTACACTCATAAATATTGATAAATAAGCTATAAAATGATATTTTTTTATAACTTTTATATTAATTTAATAGATAATTTAATAAATGTATCTCCAACCATTAATTAGTTCACCTCTTTCAGAATCATAACCTCTATCTAAATCCATTATTAAAGAAAAGGTAAAATTTTTAAAATCAGGATCTACATAATAACATCCAAATTTATAACTATCATGAATATCTTCACTTGAATTTCCATAATCTTTATCCTCATTAGGGAACTCTATTTCTTTATTTTTAATACTTAAGTCGCCATTATAACCATGAACTGCTATTTCTTTTATATTAGAATATTCTTTTAAATAACCTAAGTTTTTAGTTATACTGTCTATTAGTATATCTCTATTATTATCATTTTCTTCAATATAAAATTCAATTGATAAGTCTTTTTCTTCTAAAATATAATTAATAAATTCTTCAATATTTTTATCAGTAATTAGTTTATTAAATTTTGTTTGTAAAACTATATTGATAATATTATCATTTCCACTCCAACTACCAACATATGATTTACGAAATGCTATATAATCAAATTTTATTCCTGTTTGTTTTTGATAGTAATCTACTATAAGTTTATTTAAGTCTTTTAGCTGTTTATTATCTGAAATAAATCCTTTTCTATCAACCACAGTAATTTTCTCATTATTAACTTCAAACACGGCAATATAAGGTATATTATATGTAGAGCCATTACCAAATATATCTGAATGAATAGTATAATCTTGCTTGCGATAATAAATTAAATCACTTTCATTAATATTCATATTATATTTATCATTTAAAAAACTAGCCATTTTAGATATTTCATTATTTTTTACATTGTTATATGTGTTTATTTCTCCTCTTTTTTGTAAAACATATTTTGAATAATCAATTCCACAAACAACAGTTGTTAAAACAAGTACAAAAATTAATGGTATTATTATTGATTTTATTATAACACTTTTATGTAATTTTTCTTTAATAATATTTTGTTTTTTATTTTTATTAGATTCTAAAATTTTTAAAATACTACTAATAATTAGTATAATAATATAAATACACAACGATACAAAACATAATGCTAAATATTCTAAAAAATTCCAACCTAAATATTGATTAGATAAGGTGTAATATATAACAAATACTACACTTACTATAGAAAATATATTTAGTGAAAATAACTTTAACCAATTTGCATTGTTTTTTATCTTAATCGCCTTAATTAAGAAATAAACATTAATTATTATTAACAATAAAAATAAAATTATAAATAAGTATATCATTTAATTTCCTCCAATATTTTATACATTATACTATAAAACTTTTGTTGTATCAATAATTATTTTAAGATATGATCACCCTATGAAATTATTTTATGAAAAGTGAACAAGTCACAAAATAATTTTCCCTTTTTCGGTTACTTTTATTTTATCATTTTTAGTCTTACCCACTTATCAAGCCTTAGTATCAAGTTTTTGTTCATTGAGCCAAGATTTTGCTAAGCACTTCCTCCACTACGGACTTTCACCGATTAACTAAACGACATGCCCGTCGCACTTAAAAAAGCGAGTGAAAAACACTCGCTTAAATTATATATTTTAAACTTATATATTCTTTAACATTTATTATACTCTTTTTTTCTTTATTATAAACTTATCACACAATACCAAAATAGGTGGTAAAATTACTAAAATTAATATAGTTGAACATAATGTACCAAGTGATAATGTCTTACATATTTTTGATGTTATTCCATCAGTTAAAATACCTAAAATAAATGTTACAATTATTAATATTGACGATGAAGTAAGTATTGTATGAATTGATCTATTATACGCATCTATAACTGCATCTTTTCTATCTAATTTTTGTCTTAATTCTGTATAATATGAAGTAAATACTATTGCATAATCTATAGTGGCACCCATTAAAATACTTTGCACTACTAATAAAGCTATAAAGTATACTCCACCTCCTGAAAAAGATAACACGCCCATAGTTAAATATATTGCACTTTGTATAATAAAGATTAAAATAGTAGGTATTGTTAAAGATTTAAATGTAAATGCTACTACAACAAATATAGCTATCATTGTAATAATAGTAATTTTATTTAATTCACTTTCAAATGTCTTATCCATTTCATAAGACATTGCAGAATTTCCTATAACATATATTTCTTTATTATCTTTAGATAAATTTTCCTTAATATTTGATATGAAGTTATATACTTCATCACCTTCTTCATCAAAAGAAGTGTTTATAACTACTCTTGAATACTTACTACCTACCAATTGTTTTTTAGCATCACTTACTGTTATTTTAGAATCTGTTATATTATTTCTCATTTCATCTGTTATAAAATCATCAAATTTTGTATCATCTAGAATTTCATCATTTAAATAATTAATTAATTTTTCTACTGTTAAAGTCCATTCACTGTTATAATGATTTTCGCTTCCATAGTATAAATATACTAAATCAATTAAATTACTATCTAAATCATCTGCTAAATTAGATAAAATTCTATATGCTTCACTTGAAGAGTATTCTGTGCTATTTATTGAACCATTAATAATATTATTTACTGTTTCTAGTCTTGATATTGCCTCATTATCAAAGTTTTTACCATAAGTTTCATTATTTAAAACATCATTTAAAATAAATTCTACAAATTCTCTTGTTGACAACATAGTATTATTATCTATATAAATAGAAGAATATAATGAATACAAAATACTTAAGTTATTATCATCTATTCCTAATAAATTAGCTAGTTCATTATGTGTATAACTTTTATTATTATTTACACCATCCATAATATTATTTATTAATATTAAATTATTTAAAGTACCATTATCTATTTTTCCAGATAAAACGCTATCATCTTTATGAGATAAAATAAACTTTACAAACATTGTTGGAGAAAGCATTACAGTATTTCTTTTACTTTCATATAGAAAATATATATTTCTTAATTTTCCAGAATCTATACCTATTAATTTTGACATATCGTTATATGAATATTTAATATTATTTTTACTACTATCCATTATAGTCTTTAAATAATTTAACTTTTGTATCATTTCAGTTGTTAAACTCTCAGATACTAAAGGATTTGTACTATTATTTAAAATAAAATTAACAAAATCATATGGACTCATCTTCCAATTTTCTGTGTTATTACTTATATAATCATTTAAAGCATAAATTTGATTTGTACTTGCTGTACCAATTCCAAAAATATTTGCCATCTGAGTAGAAGTATATTGTGTATTATCTTGCATAATTAAATTTATTAATTTTAAGTTACCAAGTGTATTAGAATCAAGACTTCCACCTAAATTTGTAATAGTTAAATTTATAAACTCTGATGGACTTATTTTATCTGTTAACTTTAGTAATTCAAATACATTATTAACTAATTCTTCACCAAATATAGCAGATAAACTATTTTTATCCATAGGAGTATTATTTATATCATTTTTATTTTCAGCAAAAGTTACTAATTTCATGATTTCATCTAAATTTTCGCCATTTAGATAACTTGTATTTTCTTTTAAATTTTTTATTGTTAACACAAAATTACTAACTGTCATCTTAGTTCCATTATCTGTATTTGAAAAATTTAATAAAAATAATTTTTTTACCATTTCTTCATTAATATTAAATAAATTTGATAACTGATATGATGACATCTTAGCATCAATTAATGATAAATTACTTAAATTTGATAATAATTTTACATTTTCAAGTGTTGTACTATCAAGTAAACTAGAATAATTACTATCATTTGCAACATCATTTAATAAAAAATCTGCAAATTCGTTTATTGTAAGCTTACTAGTTACATCTTTTAAACTTGAATAATATGTAAATAACTGACTAGTTAAATTCTCATCTATTCCAAATAAATTAGATATTTCTTTAAATGTCATTTCTTTATTTATTTTATTTTTATCTATAAATTTACTTAATGTATTTAAATTATTTCTTGTACTTTCATCTATATTTGATGAATATGTATCATTAGTTAATACATCTTTACTCATAAAGTCTATAAATTGATTTATAGTTAATGTTGTATTTATATTCTTACTGTTATAATATACTAATAAATTATCTATGTTATTTTTATCTATAGTAAATAAATTAGCAAGTTCTTGTGAACTCCTTTTTTTATTAATACTATCTATATTAGTAAAGTTTTGTAATTTATCAATATTTTCTTTCATGTTGTCATCTATTTTATCTGACATTTCATTATTTGCATATACTTTAGTTTTTATAAAGTTAATTAACTCATTGAATGTTACTTTATTTGCTGTATCTTTATTATAATAGTTATAATAAAGTATTTTAAGTAAATAATCATCTATTGTAGTATTATTTCCTAAATCTTCTAACTTTTTATTAAATTCACTATATTTTAGTTCCTTGTTTATCGTATTTGAATAGCTTAATAATTCTTCTATTCCATCATTTTTTTCTATTTCATTACAATATTTTGCTATTATGTCTTCATTTTCATTTTTATAAATTATAGCAATCTGATTGTTTCCTGGAAATACTTCACTTATTTTATTATTATCTTTATGAACATATTCAATATTTAAATTTCCTTTTAACATAAAGCTTATAACAAATACTACTACTAGTAATGGTAAACCTACAAATCTACATTTATAACTTGCTTTACCAAGTCTATTTAATTTTATATTTATTACTTTCTTTTTTGTTTTTATAATCCATTTTTCAAATATTAATATAAGGGATGGAAGACAAGTAAATATACAAAGCAGACTTAATAAAACACCTTTTGCAAGTACAAGTCCTAGATCTCTTCCTATTGTAAAGCTCATAAACACAAGTGCTAGTAGACCTACTATTGTTGTTATTGAACTACTTGAAATTGATTTAAAAGAATAATATAGCGCATTTTTCATTGCCTTTATTTTATCCTTTTCATTTTCTTTTTCTTGATCATATCTATTCATTAACATAATAGAATAGTCCATTGATAGTGCCATTTGTAAAATTGCAGATATAGATTCAGTTATATTTGATACATTATCAAACATAATGTTTGTTCCTTTATTTAGTACAACAGCTAATAATATTACAAATAGGAATAAAAAAGGTTCAACATATGAAGGGCACATAATAATTAATATAATCAATGCACATAAAACAGCTAAAACTACTATCCATTTAGCTAAAACTTCTGTATTATCTTCCGCAATATTACCATCTGTATATATTTCATAATCTTTATACTTTTCATTTATATTATTAAATACCTCTTCTGCTTCTTTAGAATTTGATGGATAATTTACTGAAATATTATATAGCGTATATTCATCTTTGTTATATTTTTCATTATCTATTTCATAATCTACACTATCTACATATTCTATATTTCCTAATTCTTCTTTAATTTGAATTTTTTCTTCTTCTTTAAGACCTGCAAACATTAAAGATAATGAACTACTATCTGAATCAGAAAATTCTTCTTCCATTATATCCATACCAATTCTAGTTTCTGATGTATTTGGTAAATATTTAGTTATATCTTTATTTATCACAACTTTGGTTGATAATATTCCTGAAACTATTACAAGAATAATAAATATAGCTAATATTAAATATCTTTTGTTTATAATAAAATCAGTAATTTTTCTCATTTTTAATGTTAGCTTAAAAGCTAACCTCCCCCTTTCTTTAATTATGCTTTTTTCGACAATGTATAAAAATGTACATTGTTGACATACAAAACATTATATATTATAATACTTATATCAATATTTGTTAAGAACAATTTTTTTAATATTGTTTAAATATCAACAAATAAATATAATTTGTCTATTTTTTAAGGAGTATAATTTATGAAAGTAAAAAATTTAAATAATTCATCTATAAAAACAAAAAGCATTATTAAAAGCACATTTGTAAAATTAATTAAAGAACATGGAGAATTAAATAAAATAACAGTAAGTGAATTAGTAAAAAAAGCTGATATAAATAGAAGTACTTTTTATAATCATTATGATAGCATATATGATGTTGCAGAAGAATTTGAATCAGAAGTAATTAAAGTATTGTTTAATAGTAATCAAACTTTTTCTTCATTAAATGATATATTTTCATATATTGATAATATATTTAGTTATTTAAAAGATAATGAAGATACATATAGATTACTTCTTTCTTCTAAAGAGCCTTTAATTTTCCTTGAAAAATTAAAAAAATATATATCAGATAAATTGTTTCTTGTTTTAAAAGCTACTCCAAATTTTAGTAATAATAAAGATTTAAAATTTAATATTAATTTTTTCACAGATGGAATTACTATTCAAATTTTAAGACATTTTAAAGATAAAACATACTATTCATTAGATGAAATTTGTGCATATTCTAAAAAACTATTTAAACTACTTTTTGTTATATAATAATTAATAATAAAAAAACGCTACCAAAATATGATAGCATTTTTTTATTAATCTATTTTTTCTTTAGTCTTAGCAGATTTTCCTACTCTATCTCTTAAATAGTATAATTTAGCACGTCTTACTTTACCTTTTCTTGAAACTTCAATTTTTTCAATTTTTGGAGAATGAACTGGGAAAGTTCTTTCAACTCCAACTCCATTAGAGATTTTTCTAACTGTAAAAGTTTCATTTAAAGCAGCATTTTGACGTTTTATAACTGTACCAGTAAATATTTGTATTCTTTCTTTATTACCTTCTTTAATTCTTACATGTACATTTACTGTATCACCTATATTAAATTGTGGTATATTTTCTTTCATATTTTCTTGCTCAATTGCTTTTATAATATCCATCTTTTTCCCTCCTTTTTTATTGTTATTTTTCATTATTAAATTTTTTGTATAAATCTGGTCTATTCTTAATAGTAATTTTAATAGATTCACTTTTCCTGTATTCAGCTATTTTTTTATGATTACCTGATCTTAATATATCAGGAACTTTTCTTCCTCTAAAAGATTCAGGTTTTGTATATTGAGGATATTCAAGTAAATTATTAGTATGTGATTCTTCTATTAAAGAACCATCTGAAATAACATTTGGAATTAGTCGTATAACAGAATCCATAAGAACTTGACTTGCAAGTTCACCACCTGTTAAAATATAATCGCCTATAGAAATTTCTTCTATATTATATTCTTCAATAACTCTCTCATCTATTCCTTCATAATGACCACATAAAAGTATATAATCATTATTAGATGTAGAAAGAGATTTACAAAAATTATAATTTAATATCTTTCCTCTTGGAGATAAATATATTATTTTTATATCTTTATTAGTTTTAATTTCATTTTTTAAAAAATAAGTAGCAAAATCAATAGCTCTTGATATAGGTTCACAGGACATAACCATTCCATTTCCACCTCCATATGGTGGAAAATCTACTTTTTTATGTTTATTAGTTGAAAATTTCCTAATATCAACAGTTTTTATATCAACTAAACCTTTATCAATAGCTCTTTTTATAATACTAGTATTTTTAAAAGACTCAAACATTTCTTCAAAAAGTGTTAATACTATAAACCTTGTCATATTAGCCCTTTCATAATTTCAACATACATTTTTTTATTTACTATATCCACTTTTTTTATAACTTGATGAATTGCTGGAAGATATATTTTTTTTCCATCATCAGTTATTATCTCATATACATCATTTGCACCAATATTTTGAACATAGTTTAACTTACCTATATGTTTTTCATTTTCATCTACTACCTCAATACCTATTAAATCAGCAATATAATAAGTATTATCTTCTAACTTATTTAGACTATCTCTTGAAATATATACATCTGTATCTTTAAATTTAGCTGCAGTTTCCCTATCATCTATTCCTTTAAATTTTATTATAAGCATATTATTTTGGATTCTACACCTTTGTATAACATATTTTTCTGTCAATTTTTTATCAAAATACAGACATTTTATATTAGATAAGTTTTCTATATCATCAGTATATGGGTACATTTTAATCTCACCTTTTATACCATGAATACTTGTAAGCTTTCCTATTAATATATAGTTATTATCCATTTTATTTACTTTCGTCAACTGATACCATAACTTTCTTAGATTCTTTCATGGCATATGCATTAATAACTTCTCTTATTGCCCTTATTAATCTTCCTTCTTTTCCAATTACTCTACCTATATCTTCAGAATCTACATTTAAATTTAATACAGTTTTTCCTTCCTTTTCTTCAACTTGTATTGAAACTTTATCAGGATTTTTTACAAGATTTTTAACTATATATTCTAATAAATCTTTATACATTTAGATTTCCTCCTATATTTCTATGCCTGCTTTTTTTATAAGAGCAAGAGCAGTATCTGTTGGTTTTGCTCCCTTTTTTATCCAATCTAATACTTTTTCATTATCAATTTTTAACTCTACTGGTTCAACCATAGGATTATATGTACCAACTTTTTCTATAAATCTACCATCAGCTGGAAATCTTGAATCTGCTACTACTAATGTATAATATGGATTCTTTTTTGCTCCATCTCTTCTAAGTCTTATTTTTACCACTTACTTCACCTCCTTACAATTTATATAAAATATTTTATTTCATATTAAATAAATTTTTTCCAAATCTTCCCTTTGACTTTGTCATAGTTTTCATCATTTTTTGCATCTGTTCAAATTGTTTCATAAATCTATTTATATCTTCAACTTTATTTCCACTACCTTTTGCAATCCTTATACGTCTTGATGCATTAAGAATTTTAGGATTTCTTCTTTCTTTTAGTGTCATAGAAGTAATTATAGCATTTATTCTATCTAATTGTTTTTCATCAAATTCTGCATCTTTTATTTCTTTTGGTACACCTGGTAACATTGCAAGTATTTGTTTAAAAGATCCCATTTTTTTAATTTTTTTCATTGTATCTAAATAATCATCTAAAGTAAATTCACTCTTTTTTATCTTTTTTTCTAAGTCAAATGCCTGCTCATCATTAAATGCTTGTTCTGCTTTATCAATAATGGATAACACATCACCCATTCCAAGTATTCTAGATGCAACTCTATCAGGATAAAAAGGTTCTAAATCACTTAATTTTTCACCTATAGAAGCAAATTTTATAGGTTTATTGGTAATACTTTTTACTGAAAGTGCAGCTCCTCCTCTAGTATCAGAGTCAAGCTTTGACATTGTAATGGAGTCAATACCTACTTTTTCATTAAAAGTTTGAGCTACATTTACTGCTTCTTGCCCTGTCATACTATCCACAACAAGTATAATTTCATGTGGTTTTATAGCATTTTTCAAATCTACAAGTTCATTCATTAATAAATCATCTATTTGTAGTCTACCTGCAGTATCAACCAAAACTACATCACAAAGTTTTGAATGTGCTGCTTTTATTCCATTTTTAGCAATAGATACAACATCTTTATTATTTTCCTCACTATATACACTTATATTTAAGCTTTTTCCTAAAGTTTCAAGTTGTTTTATTGCAGCAGGTCTATATACATCACAAGCTACCATTAATGGATTTTTTCCTTGTTTCCTTAAATAATTACTAAGTTTACCACAAAGAGTAGTTTTTCCACTTCCTTGAAGCCCTACAAGCATTATTATTGTTGGTGGATTAGCTGATATATTTAATTTTGACTCAGATGATCCAAGTAAATCTACTAATTCATCCTTTACTATTTTTACAACTTGTTGACCAGGAGTTAAACTTTTCATAACATCTTGCCCTAAAGATTTTTGTTTTATATTTTCAGTGAATTCTTTTACTACTTTATAATTAACATCTGCTTCTAACAATGATAATTTAATCTCTCTTAGCATCTCATTTAATTCTTTTTCTGTAATTCTTGTTTGGCCTTTTAGCTTTTTTACTATATTTTGTAATTTATCAGATAAACTTTCAAACACTACATATCCTCCTCTTTTAATATATTTAAAATTTCTTCTTTCCTTGTATTAAGATCAGAGCTTTCTTTACATATATTATATATTTTTTCCATTCTATTTTTGTAATTTAACATATTTATAGTTTCTTCAAATGTATTTAAAGTTATTTCACTAGATTTTATACTATCTCTTACTGCTTGGTATGAAATCTTTTTATTTAAAGCTATCTCTCTTAAAGATAAATTATATAAATAATATTCTTCAAATATTTCTTGTTGTTTTTTAGTAAGAAGTTTTCCATATATATCATATAGTAAATTTAATCTAATATTTTTATCCATAATTTCACCTAAAAATATGTGTAAAGTAAAAAAACTTTACACATATTATACACTAGTGATATAAAATTGTCAAGTAAAAATATTAATTTCATATATTTAATATATTTTTAAATATAAATAATAAAAATTTATTATTATAATAGACGCTTTTTTGTCCTATCACTAAAATATTTAATTTGCTACTTTAGAAATAATAGGAATTATTTGTTTTTTACGAGAAACAACTCCTGGTAAAAAAGCCGTATTATTTTCTAATTTAACGTTATATGCTAAACTTACAATATTTGAATTTTCTCCTAATACTATTACTTGTGAATTACTATTCATTATATCAGTTATTGCAAATAAAAATAAACCTAATTTTTTATCTTCAATAACTTTTTTAATTTCGTCTTCTATTTTATCTTTTCTTTTCATCATTTCATCAATATCTACTGTAGATACTTGAGCTACTACAGTTTTAATGTCACCTATCATAAATTCTTTAGCATCTAAATTAATTAAATCTGTTTCTGAGACATCAGAAAAATCTGTTCCTGCTTTTAACATACTAGTTCCATATGAATTAATATCAAGCCCTGCAATTTTATTTAATTCTTCTACTGCTTTTACATCGTCATCAGTGCATGTAGGTGATTTGAATAATAAAGTATCAGATATAATAGCAGATATCATTAATATTGCTATATTTTTATCAATTTCAAAACCATTTTGTTTATATAATTTATATAATACAGTTGCTGTACAACCTACAGGTTCTGAATGATAAAACAGTTGATAAGATGTTTTAAAATCCATTGTATGATGATCAATTACTTTTAATATATTAGCATTTTCTATTCCATCTACACTTTGCTTAAATTCATTATGATCTACTAAAATTACATTTTGACCTTCTTCAACTTTTTCAATAAGTCTTGGTGCATTTATTTTAAGATAATCAAATACATATTTTGTTTCCTTATTTAGATTTCCAAGTCTACATGCCTCTACATCATTTCCTAATTTTTTTTCAAAATCAGCCATAACTATAGCTGAAGTTATTGTGTCTGTATCTGGACTTTTATGTCCAAAAATTAAAGTTTTTTCCATTATAATTCCCCCCATTTTTTACTTTTACCAAAATTTTTCTTCTTGTCTTGTTAAAATTCTTTTTATATTAGCCCTATGCTTAAACATAATAATTAATGTTGCTATACCAAGTGGTATTATATTTGTAAAAGAATTAAATACTGACATTATTATATATACTATAGTCCCAATTAAAGTTCCCATTGCTACTGTTCTAGTAATTAATATTACAATTAAACCAGTTATTATACATATTATAGCTGAACGTGGATCTAGTATAAATCCTACGGTCATACCAACTATTACACCTTTACCACCTCTAAATTTATAATATATAGGAAAACATTGACCTATTACAGAACCTAATATAAAACTAGCTCTTGCCATATTACCAAAATCTTGTTTAAAAATCTTGACTATAAATATTACAATAAAATAAGTTATAATAACTTTTAATATATCTAGTATTATTACTAAACTACCTAAAGGCTTTCCAAGTACTCTAATTGCATTAGCACTTCCAGCATTTCCACTTCCTAGCTTTCTAATATCTTCACCTGTTTTCTTTTTACATATCTCAATAGCTGGATTTATACTACATATTAAATATGATATAAAAAAAACTATTATACTAAAAATTTTCATATGATCATCTCCTTACAAGGTTTTAATCTACATCTTTTGAATTTTTTTCTCTTATTATCATACGTATAGGTGTTCCTTTGAATTCAAATTGCCTTCTTATATGATTTTCTAAAAATCTTACATAAGAAAAGTGCATAAGTGGTTTTGAATTTACAAATATTATGAAAGTAGGTGGCTTAATTGCTACTTGTGTAATATAGAATACCTTTAACCTTCTACCTTTATCTGAAGGTGGTTGATTTATTGCTATTGCCTCAGCAATTACATCATTTAGCATTCCTGTAGGTACTCTTAAAGAATTTGCTTTATTGACTTGATTTATAAGATCAAAAATATTATTTAATCTTTGACCTGTAAGAGCAGATACAAATATTATTGGTGCATATTTTAAATATGCTAGTTTATCATATACTTGTTTTTTATATTTTTCTAAAGTATTTGTTTCCTTTTCTATTAAATCCCATTTATTTATTACAATAATAATACCTTTACCAGCCTCATGTGCTAGACCCGCTACTTTTTCATCTTGTTCTGTTACGCCCTCAATTGCATCTATTACGATCAAACACACATTAGCTCTATCTATAGCATTTTTTGCCTTTAATACAGAATATTCTTCTATCTCTTCATATATTTTATTTTTTCTTCTAATACCTGCAGTATCAATAAATATGTACTTGCCTTGTTCATTTTCAAAGTAAGTATCTATTGCATCCCTTGTAGTACCAGCAATATCTGATACTATAACTCTTTCTTCATTTAATATTTTATTTATAATAGAAGACTTTCCTGCATTAGGTTTTCCTATAATTGCAACTTTTATTCTTTCTTCTTCTACTTCTTCACTTTGTAATATATTTAATTTATCATATATTGCATCTAAAACTTCACCAATTCCTAGTTTTTTTCCAGCAGATATAGCATATGGTTCTCCAAGTCCTAAATTATAAAATTCATATACTTCTGGTGGAACATCGCCTACTCTATCACATTTATTACAAACAAGTATAACAGGTTTTTTAGTACGCCTTAACATAGATGCAATTTCATTATCAGTCTGTGTAATACCTACTTTTACATCAGTTATAAAGACAATTACATCAGCATTATCCATTGCAAAAGTTGCCTGTCTTCTCATTTGTTTTAATATAATATCATTTGAATCAGGTTCAATACCGCCAGTATCAACAATTCTAAATGTAGAACCACGCCATTTGCAATCAGCATATATTCTATCTCTAGTAACTCCTGGAGTATCTTTAACAATAGACAATTTTTCTCCAGCTAATACATTAAAAAAAGTAGATTTACCAACATTAGGTCTTCCAACGATAGCTACTGTTTTCTGTGCCATATAAATTCTCCTTATTTATTTTATATTTATATTGTATATTTTAACATCTTTTTACTTAAAAGTCAAAATTATATAGGTTATATAAAAATTTTTCTCTAATAATATAAATTTTCAGTAAAACATATTTTAAATAATAATAGTAATATATATCATAAAATTTTAATTATACTATTACTATTTTGATTTTTAATATTTGTAAAATTTCTACATTAATTAGCATATGTAGTTTAACATTGACATAATGCTTATAATATGGTATAATTATATCGTAAAAAATTATTTATACCTATAAAACTATATAGGTAATAGCTAAAAAGGGGAAATATATAAATTTTTTTATTCTTAATAATCCTGACTAGTTGCTTCAGGTTAATATATACAAAAAATTTTAAGGAGGATTATTATGTTGCCTGTAATTTGCTTTATAATATTTATAGCTTTTCTTGGACTTATTCTCTTGTTAAGCTTAAATGAACTAGCTAATACAGAAAAGTATGAAAAAAATCATAATTCTATAAAATTATCAATAATTATTAGTTTATTAATTATACTTGTTTTTTTTACAATAACTTTAAGTTTAGGGTATTCATTTTTTGATGACTCCTTTATACTTATATTAAATTTACAATTGATAAGCTTTTTATGTGTTTTTGGAATAGAATTTTTTATTTTTACCATAATAGCATTTATTAATATAAAAAACAACTCGTAACAACGAGTTGTTTTTTATATTCTACATATTTAAAATTATAAATTTTTACATATAACTATTTATTCCTTTTATTTAAAATATTTGATATTATTTCTAATACTAAAGTTATAAGTAAAACTATAAAACTAATAATTTTAAAAATAATACCAGCTGACGTTAACATGCAATATATAGCAAGTATAATTGCAAATATTGCAAATATTATTACTAAATAATCTAATATTTTATCTTTTAGCATATTATCACCATTCCTAAAACTATAACTATTATATCAAAAAATCTTTAATTTTTCAATTTTTACACCTTTATTTTATAAATAACTTAAATTAAATATTATACATTATATTAAACTTTATATATTTTTTATATAAAAAAGATATAAATCCTAATATTTAAGATTTATATCCTTATATATATAATATCTATTTGTCTTTATTTTCTTTTATCAAACTATCTATATCAACTGATCTTGTATGTTTTATTGGATCCCATTTAAAATCTTTTTTTACCATGCAAACAATGTTAATTGGTATCCAAGATACCATAAAAATTGCAAGAGTAAATACACCTTTAAAAGTTTTCTTAAATCCTTTTTTCTCAAGTATAATTACAAAAAGTGCTATTACAATTGTAGTCACATACCCAGCTGCTAATGATAATAACTTATTATCATATGCAAATTTTACAACGTCTGTAACATTTATACCTAAAATATTATATAAAAATAATATAGCTATTGTAACAAAAGTAACAATTTGAATTATTGGTGCTAAAAAGAAAAGCCCCATATCAACGCATTGTAATCTTCTATCCTTTAAACCTTTTTTTATCAGTTTAAAACTATAATTACTCATACATTGCATTGTTCCAACAGACCAACGTTTTCTTTGTTTCCAAGATTCTTTAAATGATAATGGTTGTTCATCATATGTAACTGCTCCTTTAACAAAGGCAATTCTTTCTTCATTAAGTGAGCATTGAGCTGCAAATTCAATATCTTCAGTCATTGTAATAGTGTTAAAACCATGTTCTTCAATAACTTCTTTTGATATCATAAATCCAGTCCCATTTATAGAAGAAGACCAACCCATTTTCATTCTTGCTTCATTAAAGAAAAAATTTTGAACCAAATAAAATAATGAATAACAACTTGATATCCATGTGTCTTCTGGATTTTTACTTTCCCTATTTCCTTGTGCTACCCTAAATCCTGCACATAATGCATCATTCATTCTTCTTAAAAATTTTGGATGTACTATATTATCTGCGTCAAATATACAATATGCTTCATACTCTGGATAATTGTTTAACATATATTTAAAAGTATATTTTAATACATCACCTTTTGATTTTACAGGCACATTGCATTCAATAATATTTGCTCCATTTTGAAGTGCAACTTCTTTTGTATTATCAGTACAATTATTAGGTATTACAAAAAGATCATATAATTCTTTTGGATAGTCTTGTTTATTTAAGCTCATAAGTAAATTACCTATAACCTCTGCTTCATTACGAGCAGCAATTAAAACAGCTATTTTCTTTGTAGGTTTATAATATCTAATTTTTCCTCTTTTTCGCATAAATACAAAAAAACCAGTTAATACATAATACAAAAAATATAAAATTATAAAAATATCTATAGAATAATATATTATTTCCAATGATTTTTTTAAAACTTCCATCTATTATTTCCACCTTTTTTGATAAAATTCTACAATACATTATACTATCATTTTTTTTACTTGTCAATACTATTTTTACAAATATATCACTTTACATAATTTTGAAACTTATTTTATATATTATAAGTAATATAAAGCATTTATAAAAATTAAAATTACATAATTTTATTCTTCATCATTATTTTATAATATGTATTCATCTATAATTTTATACATAAATACATTATCAATTTATATAAGAAAAATAATTATCATTTGGTATAACCAAAAGATAATTATTTTAATATATATCGTTTTAATTTATTATTCTCTACTGTTCCTAAACCTTTATATTTAGAATCTAAATATATTCTTACTATATTTTCTTGAGACTCTAAATCTAATAATGCACCATTTTCAAATTTTATATATTCTTCTTTCGTTAAATTTACTTTTTTAGATTCTTTATAATATTCTTCTATTGGTATTATATTATTTAGCATATCATCATACTCTAATTTTAAAAAATCATATAGTTTAATACTATCATTAATATCAAAATTTCCAGTTTTAAGCCTTCTTAATTCAATCATAGTAGCGCCACAACCAATTTTTACACCTATATCATGAACTAAACTTCTTATATATGTTCCTTTTGTACATTCAATATCAAAAGAAACCTCTTTTCTTGATAAATCAACTTTTATATTTTCTATTGAAAATATTTCTATCTTTCTTGGCTTTAATTCTACATTTTCACCTTTACGTGCATATTCATAAGCTCTTTTTCCATTTATTCTAATTGCACTATATATAGGTGGTGTTTGCATCTGAGGTCCAATAAATCTTTTTATTCTTTCTTGTATATATATTTCATCTTTATTAATAACACTTGCAAATACAATTTTACCAGTTATATCATATGTATCAGTCTCTACTCCAAGTAACATCTTTACATGATAAATTTTATTTTCTGATGTAATTTTATTTGTAAGTTTAGTAGCATCTCCAATACAAATAGGTAATAATCCTGTAGCTATAGGATCAAGAGTACCTGTATGTCCTATTTTGGTGTTTGGAAATATTTTTCTAATTACATCTACAACATCATGAGAAGTAATTCCTTGAGGCTTATCTATGTTCAAAAATCCATTTAGCACTCTAACATTTTTCACTTAATCACCGCCTCAATAGCATTTAATAACTTATTCTTTGCAACTTCAAGATCCCCAGTTATTGTATAGCCTGCTGCTCTTGGATGACCACCACCATTAAACATTATAGCAATTTTTGATAAATCTACTTGTCCTGAACTTCTCATACTAACTTTAAATGAGCCATCTTTTTTACCACGAACATATATAGCAACCCAAGTTCCCTTTACCATTCTTAAATAATTAGTCATTCCTTCTGCATCTTCTTCATCAAGGCCAAGAGAATTTATTGTATCATAGTCTACATAACTGTACCTTACTTTTGAATCAAAATATACTTCCATATTTTCTATTGTTTTCTTAAGTAAAAATAGCTTTGCTTCTTTAATAGTGTCATTTAACATTTTACATATATTCGTTGAATCTGCACCTTTATTTATTAAATCTGCAACTACCATATGAGTTTTTGCACTTGTATTAGAATAATTAAAGCTACCTGTATCAGTCATAATTCCCATATACATATATGAAGCCATAACATTATCAATTGGTATATTTAAGTATGATATTATATCATAAACAAGTTCACTTGTAGAAGATATATCTGGATATATGTATCTTACATCACCATATGGATTAGATTTTTGATGATGATCTATCATTAATACTTTTCTTGCTTTGTCATATTCCTCTTTTGATACAGCAATTCTAGAATAATCACTTGAATCCATTCCAATTAATAAATCATATTTATCACAGTCTATACTTTTTTCACATATTGAAATACTTGGCAAAAATTCAAATATATCAGAATAAGCGGGCATAATTACATGTACATCTTTATTAAGTTTTTTTAATGCAAAATACATAGCATATGTTGATCCAATTGCATCTCCATCAGGATTTATATGTGCAGTTATATATATAGTTTTAGCCTCTTCAATTAATTTTTTCCCTTCTTCAAACATTAAAAATCACCTCAAATTAATTATTTTTATCTTTATTAACTATATCTTTTATTACTCTATCCATATGTTCACCATATTCCATAGAATTATCTATTTCAAATATAATTTCAGGGATATTTCTCATACTAACTTTCTGAGCAAGCTCTTTTTTTATATACCCACTTGCCTTTTTTAATGAATTAATTACGCTATCTTTATTTTTCTTACCAAAGATACTTACATATACTTTTGCATACTTTTGATCAGGAGTAATCTTTACATCAGTTACTGAAATCATGCCATCAACTCCTGGATCTTTAACTTCATATGATATTATCTTACTTAAAGCAACTTTTACATCTTGTTCTAATCTTTCATGTCTTATCATATCTTTCCTCCTTGTATACTTAAATTACTTTTTTATTGATTTTCTTCTACCATTTCATAGCACTCTAAGATATCCCCTTCTTTTATATCACTAAATTTTTCAAGCTTAATTCCACATTCAAATCCTTCTGCAACTTCTTTTACTTCGTCTTTTTCACGTTTTAAATTATCAATTCTTACAGAAAGTACAACAATAGAATCTCTTACAATTCTTACCATTTTATTTCTAATAATCTTGCCTGATTTAACGTAACAACCTGCTACAATTCCAACACCAGTAATCTTAAATATTTTCCTTATTTGAGCAACACCTAACATTACTTCTTTGTATTTTTTTGGTATCATACCTTTTAGTGCAATTTCTACATCTCCTATAGCATCATATATTACGTTATATAATCTCATATCCACTTTTTCTTTTTCTGCTTGCTTTGCAGCCATTGATTCAGGTCTTACATTAAATCCTATAATAATTGCATTTGAAACAGAAGCAAGCGTTACATCACTTTCTTTAATACCACCAGTTGAAGCATGTAAAACCCTTACTCTTACTTGATCATTAGAAAGTTTTTCTAATGAATCTTTTAGTGCTTCTACTGAACCTTGAACATCTGCTTTTATTATTATATTTAAATCTTTAATTTTACCTTGTTTAATTTGACCAAATAAATCATCAAGAGTTACTTTTGAACCCTGTCTAATTAAATCAATACGTGCTTTTGCTTTTCTTTTTTCTATTAATTGTTTTGCAGTTTTTTCATCTGTTACCTCATAGAAAACATCTCCTGTTTCAGGAACATGTGAAAGTCCTAAAATTTCTACTGGAGTAGATGGACCAGCAGCTTTTACTCTTCTACCTTTATCATCCTTCATTGCACGTACTTTTGCTACCATATCGCCTACTACTATAGTGTCACCAACATTTAATTCACCTCTTTGAACTAACATTGATACTATTGTTCCTTTAGTTTTATCTAGTCTTGCTTCAATTACTGTTCCTTTAGCTTGTTTATTAGGATTTGCTTTTAAATCTTTCATATCAGCTACTAAAAGTAACATTTCAAGTAAATTTTCAATTCCTTCACCAGTATATGCGGAAATTGGAACACATATTGTATCTCCTCCCCATTCTTCTGGTACTAATCCTACTTCTAATAATTCTTGTTTTACCTTTTCAACATTAGCAGTAGGTTTATCAATCTTATTTATAGCTACAACAATACTTACTCCTGCTGCTTTTGCATGATCTATTGCTTCTATTGTTTGAGGTTTTATTCCATCATCAGCTGCAACTACTATAATTGCAATATCTGTTATTTGAGCACCTCTTGCACGCATTGCAGTAAAAGCTTCATGTCCTGGTGTATCTAAAAAGCATACTTCTCTATCTTTTATTTTAACTTTATATGCTCCAATATGTTGTGTTATTCCACCTGCTTCACCACTTACAACATTTGCACTTCTTAACCTATCAAGTAAAGATGTTTTTCCATGGTCAACATGACCCATTACAACAACAATTGGTGGTCTTGGCACTAAATCTTTTTCATCATCTTCTGATTCATCAAACAAAATATCCTCTTCTGTTACAGTAACTTCTTTTTGTGCAGTTATTCCAAATTCGTTTGCAACTAGATATGCTGTATCAAAGTCTATTTCTTGATTTACTGTAGCCATAATTCCTAGTGCAAATAATTTTTTTATTACCTCAGAAGCTTGTTTTTTTATGCTTTCAGCAAAATCTTTTACTGTCATTATCTCTGGTAACTTTACTTCTGTCATAGGAATAATTTTAGTTTGTTTTAGTTCAGTTTTATTCTTAGAATTTTTCTTCTTAGAATTAGATTTTCTAGAGAAATCACTATCTCTTTCATACAAATCCATTAATGTAGAATCTGAACTTAAATCAAGACCTCTAAGTCTACTTTTTGAAACTCTAGAATTTTCTTCTCTTAATTTATTCTTATCAATTTTATCCTTTTTATTATCGTTTCCTATTCTATCATTATTATATTTTTTCTTATCTATATTATTATTTGTATAATCTCTTGATTCTTTTTGTTCAGTAGGCATACTATTTACTTGTTTTATAAATTTATTTACTTGATATGAAGTATTGTCATTATTTCTATATCCATTATTATTTTGATTTTTGTTATTTTGTCTATAATTTATATTTTGATTATTATTTGAGTTATTATTTCTATTATAACTATTGTCTTTTCTATTATCAATTCTACTAGTTTTATTATAATTTGGTTTATTCTTGTAATTGTTATTTTGAGAAGAATTATTTCTTGTATTATAGTTACTAAAATTATTATTATATTTTTTTGTATTTTGAGTATTATTATCAGATACTACATTTTTTTCTATATCTGTATTATTTTGTAATTTTTCTTTTGTTTGAGTGTTACTATTATTTACTTTTGGATTTTCTTTTTCAATAGGCTTACCGTTTCTTGTTATTAGGACATTAGTATTTCTTGAAGCAAATCTTGGTTTTTTAGTCTGAAAAGATTGCCTTGGTTTTACAATTCCTAAATTATCTACACTATAATTATTTTTTTCTTCACTTACAGTATGATGAGATTTTTTTATTTCACCTGATATTTTAGTAGTTATTTGATCTACTTCACTTTTTTCACCATCTGTATTTATTACCTTTACATTTCTACGAATAATATGAATTTGATTTTTTGGTGCAGAAGATTTATTTATATTATTATTTCTTAATTTGTTTGCAACTTCATCAGTTATTGTAGATAAATGTGTTTTTACATCTACGCCCATATTATTTAATTTCTCAATTACTTGAATATTAGTAATACCAAGTTCTTTTGCAATTTCATATACTTTTATTTTTCCCAAGACTATTCCCCCAATTCACTTTCTATTACATTTAGTAATTCTAATAAACTTTCTTTATTTATATTAATTCTTGTACTAAATTTATTTTTATTTATTAATTTAATACAATTATTTATACATTTTTTATTATTACATATATATATACCTCTTGAATTTATATTTTGATTTTTGTCATATATAGCAATATTATTGTCTTCTACTATTCTTATAAATTTACTTTTATCATTCTTATTTTTACATATTATACAACTTCTAATTGGAGCCAAAACATATCACCTTTCTACTCTACAACTACTTCACTTATTTGAGACTGTGTTTTAATATCTATTTTCCATCCAGTAAGTACAGCTGCAAGCCTAACATTTTGACCACCTGCACCTATTGCATAAGACAAAGCTTCATCTGGTACAACAACAGTTGCCATTTTTTCTTCATCATTTATATCTATGGCAAGTATTGGTGCTGGTGATAAAGCATTTATTATATAACTTGGTATATCGTCGCTATATGGTATTACATCTATTCTTTCACCACCAAGTTCATCAATTATTGGTTGAATTCTTATTCCTTTTTTTCCAACTAAACTACCTACTGGATCAACATTTTCATCATTTGACCATACTGCAATTTTAGTTCTACTTCCAGCTTCCCTTGCAATAGATTTAATTTCGACAATTCCATCTGATATTTCAGGTACTTCTATTTCAAATAATTTTTTTACAAAATTTGGTTCTTTTCTTGATAATATTATTTGTGGTCCAAACTTTCCAGATTCTGTTACACTTACTACATATGCTTTTATTTTTTGATGTGCTTTTAAATCCTCAGTCTTTACTTGTTCTTTAATTGGAATTAATGCTTCTACTCTACCTAAATCTACTATTGTTCCAAATTTATCATTTTTTTGTACTACACCTATTACTATTTGCCCTTCTTTATCACTGTATTGTGTATATACTAAATTACGCTCTGCCTCTCTTAAACGTTGAACAATGATTTGTTTTCCAGCAACAGCAGCAATTCTTCCAAAATTTTTTGGTGTTACTTCAATATTTATAGTATCTCCAATTTTTGCTCTTTTACTTATTTGTTTTGCATCATCTAAACTAATTTCTATATTTTTATTTTCAACATTCTCCACAACTTTTTTTACTGCATATACTTTAATATTCTGTTCATTTATATCTACTACTATTTCTTCATTAGTATCATAATTCTTTTTATATGCAGTCTCTAAAGCAAGTTTTAAAGATTCTATTAAATATTCTCTTGTAATACCTTTTTCTTCATAAATTTGATCAATTGCATTAAATAAATCCTTAGAACTTATTTTTTCACTTTTCATTTTTATTCCCCCTACAATATCATATAACTAAAATTTCTTTAATTCATTTATATTAACATTATCACTATCTTCTAATTCTTTTGAAAAATTATAAATTGTGTGTGCATTTGTAATATTATTTATATTAATATTAAATTCACTATCTTTATTTATTACAACAATGCAATTATTTTCTTCATCAACACTTTCTAATGTACCTTCTATTTCTTTTTTATTATTTACTTTTTCAAATAATTTTACATATATTTCATTACCAATATATTTTTTGTATAGTGACATATTCTTTAATTGTCTTTCAAGTCCTGGTGATGATACCTCTAATAAATATTCTATTTTAATATATTTATCTATTATATTTTCAATACTACGACTTACAAGTTCGCAATCATCAATATTTATACTAGAGTTTATTTTATCTATAACAACTCTTAAGATATTTTGATTTCCTTCTTTTACAAATTCTACATATTCTATATCAAAACCAAGTTCTTTTACTTTTGGTAATATATTTTCTGTAATAGTATTTTCGACATCTTTCTTCATAAATTCACCTACTATTAAACTTAAGTGAGAGGATTTTTACACCCTCTCACCCTAGCTTAGTACTAATAGTATACTACATTTAGTCATATTTTGCAATAGATATTTTAAAAAATTTATGTAATTTTTATACATTTGTTAATATTTAATATAACCTTTTTAGAGAATCAATACAATTTTCTTCAATATTAATTATCCTATTTTTTAATTTTATTATAGTTTTAGATGTTATATTTACTTCATCAAATTTTTTATTTAATGAATTTATGTTAAAATTACATCCCTGAATTATTATATCTATTAAATTATTTTTTTCTTCATCTTCTTTTATATTAAGCTTTACACTCATTGACGTAGCAACTTTATTAAATAACCCAGGCTCTTCTATTTTTTTCTTTCTTCTTTCAAGCATTTTTTTTATAGATGTCATACATTTTCTATATTCTTCTACTTTTAATTTTAATATATCAACTATTTTATCATTTAATTTTTTAGTTATATTAATAATTTGTTTTACATTTTGTATATTTATTTGTAAATTTTTATATTCATATTCCAAATATTCAAATTCATCATCTATTTTTCCCATTAGTTTCACCTAATATGTATTATTTACAAAATATGTTTATATATTCAAACTATATTAAACTTAATACTAAATTTTTATGGATAAAATAAATTAAACTTTAATAGATTATTTTCAACTAATATTTATATAAAAAACAACTATAGATCGTTTTTATCTATAATTGTTTTATTTATTATTTATTATTTATTTTTTATTATTTATTGTTTATTTTCTTTAAATATCTAGTTGATATAGCCATAACACTTATTCCTAATAATAAAGCTATTGATAAATATATTAATGTATCTCCTGTAAATGGATTGTTGCTATTATCCGTATTTTCTTTTTCTTCTTTTATACTTATCTTTTTTTCATTTCCTGCTAAATCTTTTATAATTATTTCTTCATCTATTCTATCTGTATATGTTTTTTTATACACTATTTTATTATCCTGACTTTGTTCTTCTACTTTTTCCCAGCCTTGTATTACTTGGTCTTTATCTACATTTTCATCAATTACTGTTAAAAATATATCTACACTTCCATTATCATTTTCTTTTTTAGTATATTCTACTTGTGGTGCTTCTTTATCTATATTATCTACTTTTACAAGTACTTCTTCTTTTTCTCCATTTGTATCTGTTACAGTTACTGTCTCCTCTGCATTTTTATCATATTCTTTTGTAAGTTTCTTTTTATCTTCTGATAAAGTCCATCCATCAGGTACATTTTCTTCATTTATCTCTTTATTTGATGTTATTGTAACTTCTACATTTTCTTTTGTAATTTCATTTGGTGTTTTACTTAAACTAAGTTCTAATGGATCTACTATATTAATAGTTAGCAATGTATCTTTAGCATTTCCATCAGTTATTTTAACTGTTGCTGTATTTTTATCCTCACCTATTACAACACTTTTTTTATCATCACTTAAAGTACAATTTTCTAAGTTAAAAACTGAATTTGTATGTAATTTGCTACTTTCGTCTTGTGATTGCAAAAATATTTTAGGTAATTCTAACTTTTTACTTGCAGATAAATATAACTTTTGATTTTCAATTGATAAATTAGTTAAATTTTTTAAATTTGTATCTATAACTGTAGCATCATCTATTTTATTTGAACTTAAATCTAAATCTGTTAAATTAACTAAGTTCTCAAGCTTAGATATATCAGTTATTTTATTGTTACTTAAATCTAATTTTGTTAACTTTGTTAAATTTGCTAAATCTGATATATCTGTTATACCGTTAGATTTTAAATATAATTCATTTAAATTTTGAAAAGATTTTAAAACTGATAAATCAGTCATATTATCATTATTTAAACTTAAAGTTTCTAAATTTTCTAAACTTTCTAATTTTGATAAATCTGTTATATTTGTAGAATCTAAATATAAATTTTTTAATTTTGGTAAAGATTTTAAAACTGATAAATCTGTCATATTATCATTATTTAAACTTAAAATTTCTAAATTTGTTAAACTTTCTAATTTTGATATATCTGTTATATTTGTAGAGTCTAAATATAATTTTTTTAATTTTGGTAAAGATGTTAAAACTGATAAATCTGTCATATTATTATTATTATTTAAACTTAAAGTTTCTAAATTTTCTAAATTTTCTAATTCTGATAAATCTGTTATATTTGTAGAGTCTAAATATAATTCTTTTAATTTTGGTAAAGATATTAAAACTGATAAATCTGTTATATTATTGTTATTTAAACTTAAATATGTTAAATTTGTCAAACTTCTTAATTTTGATATATCTGTTATATTTGTAGAATCTAAATATAATAGTTGTAAAGATTGTAAAGATGTTAAAACTGATAAGTCTGTTATATTATTATTATTTAAAACTAAAGTATATAAACTTGTTAATTTCCCTAATTCTGATAAATCTTTTATATTATTATTATCTAAACTTAAAGATATTAAATTTTTCAAACTTTCTAATACTTTTATTTCTGTTATATTATTATTACCTAAACTTAAGCTCATTAAACTTGTTAATTTTCCTAATTCTGATATATCTGTTATATTGTTATTATTTAAACTTAAAATTCTTAAATTTTCCAAACTTTCTAATACTTTTATTTCTGTTATATTATTGTGGCTCAAATCTAAATTATATAAACTTGTAAAACTTCCAATCCCTGACATGTCAGAAATTCCTTTATTCTTAAGTGAAAGGGTTGTTACTTTTCCTATTTCATTGCTAGCCATTTTTATAGTATTTTTTTCATGACTATCTTCATATTTTCTTCCTTGATTATTCAATTCTTCTTTTACTGCTACATATAATTTTTCATCTTCAAATTTTATTTCTTCTAAAGCTTCATCTGCATATATTTTATTAAAAGCTACAACAGTTGTAAATATTGCAATAAAAAATATAAATATTGAAATTATTATTTTCCTTTTCATATTCTACCTCTTTCTGTTATTCCAAGACTGACATTTTTATTTTCTGTCTATATATTATTTATATACCATCTTTTTAGCTTTTTAAATATATTGTGTTTTTGTTATATATTTTATTCGACAAAATATGACAAATTCTGAAATAACAATTATAGCATACACTAAAAAAAAAAAATGTCAAGTTTTCATAATTAATTCCATATTATATTTTTGTTATAAATATATTACATTTTTATCATATTTTTATATAGCAAAAAGTAGAATATAGTGCTTTTGCTATATTCTACTTTTATAAAATTACATAATAACTATTTTATCATCTTTTACATCTACTTTTACTTTACTATTTTCTTTTATATTTCCATCAAGCATTTCTTCTGCAAACTTATCCTCAATATTGGTTTGAATAGCTCTTCTTAAAGGTCTTGCACCATATACTTCATCAAATCCATTTTTACTTATATATTCTATAACATTATCAGAAAATTCAACTGATATATTCTTAGTAGTTAATCTTTTTGCAAATTCATCTAACATTAATTTTGTTATTTTAGATATACTTTCTTTATCTAATTTCCTAAATACTATTATATCATCTAACCTATTTAAAAATTCTGGTCTAAATGTTCTTTTTAATTCATCCATAACTTGTTTTTTTGTCTTTTCATAATCTTTTTTACTGTCATCACTATTTACAAAACCTATTGTATGGTTTTCAACTATATTTCTTGCACCAGCATTTGAAGTCATTATAATTACAGTATTCTTAAAATTTACAGTTCTTCCATTTGAATCAGTAAGTCTTCCATCATCAAGTATTTGTAATAATATATTAAATACATCAGGATGTGCCTTTTCTATTTCATCAAATAATATTATACTATATGGTTTACGTCTTACTTGTTCTGTAAGTTTTCCTCCTTCATCATAACCTACATATCCAGGAGGTGCTCCTATTAATTTAGACACGCTATGTGGTTCCATATATTCAGACATATCAAACCTTATAAGAGAATTTTCATTTCCAAATAAATTTTCTGCAAGTGCTTTTGTAAGCTCCGTTTTTCCTACACCTGTTGGACCTAAAAATATAAATGAACCTATTGGTCTATTCTCATCTTGAAGTCCAACTCTTCCCCTTTTTATTGCTCTTGACAATGAATCTACTGCTTCATCTTGACCAATAACTCTATTTTTTAATGATATATCTAAATTTTTTAGTTTTTCTGATTCGCTTTTAGTAAGCTTAGTAACTGGTATTTTAGTCCAAGATGATACAACTTCTGCTATATCTTGCTCTGTAACACTAGATTCTTTATTTTTTTCGCTCTTATTCCATTTATCTTTTCTTTTTTCTATGTCCATCTTAATTCTTTTTTCTTCATCTCTTAAACTAGCAGAAAGTTCAAAATTTTGAGATATAATTGACTCCTCTTTTTCTTTAGAAATTTTTTCTAACTTTTTCTCCATATCTACTATTTCTTCAGGCATTGTAACTGTTTTTAATTTTATTTTTGAACATGCTTCATCAATTAAATCTATAGCTTTATCTGGTAAGAATCTATCATTTATATATCTCTCTGATAATATAACTGCTGCTTTTATTGCACTTTCAGTTATTTTTACCTTATGATGTGCCTCATATTTATCTTTTAGTCCTTCTAATATCTTTATTGTATCATCTATATCTGGCTCATCTACTACAACACTCTGAAAACGTCTTTCTAATGCTGCATCTTTTTCTATATACTTCCTATATTCATTTAAAGTTGTAGCACCAATTATTTGTACTTCTCCTCTTGATAAAAGTGGCTTTAATATATTTGCTGCATCCATTGCCCCCTCAGCTGCTCCAGCTCCCATTATTGTGTGTAATTCATCAATAAATAATATTACATTACCTGATTTTTGTATTTCTTGTAAAACATTCTTTAATCTTTCTTCAAAATCACCTCTATATTTTGCACCGGCAATCATAGAAGACATATTTAAAGATACTACTCTTTTATTCCTTAAAATTTCTGGTACTTTAGAAGCAACTATCATTTGTGCTAGTCCTTCAACAACGGCAGTTTTTCCTACACCTGGTTCACCAATAAGTACAGGATTATTTTTAGTTCTCCTGCTTAATATTTCAATAATTCTTTGTATTTCATTATTCCTTCCAATAACAGGATCTAGTTTAGAATCTTTTGCAAGATTTGTTAAATCTTTTCCATATTGATTTAATGTAGGTGTATTTGTATCTGATATACTACTATCAGAATAATAAGTTACTGGTGAATCTTCACTAAGAAGTCTAATTAAATCAGCAAATATTTTTTGTGGATCTATATTTGCATCAATTAATATTCTTACTGCTACACTATCTATTTCACGCATAAGCGATAATAATAAATGTTCTGTTCCAACATAATTTTGCCCCATACGTTTTGCCTCTTTAGCACTGTTTTCTATTATCCTTTTAGCACGCGGTGTAAAATCTACACTATCTTCTAAAGTATTCATAACTCCGTCTATTTTAATTATTTCATTTTCCACATATTCAGCTTTTAGTCCTTGAGATAACAATATTTTACTTGCAAGTCCTTCTCCTTCTTTTATAAGTCCATATAAAATATGTTCTGTTCCAATAAAAGAATAATTATGACTTACTGAAAAATCTTTTGCAATTTCTAGAACCTTTGCAGCTCTACCTGTAAATTCATACATATTACTATATCTCCTTTCTTATATAATCTCCTCTTTTTATATCTTCCTCTTCTTTATCAAAATCTTCTTTTAAAATTAATTTTAATGTATTTGATTTTGTATTTATAATTAATGTATCAATTTTATTAAGACTTACCTCATTAACAATTCCTATAGCTACTCCTAGTCTTAACTTAGATAACAATTTTAATGATTCATCATCTGATATAATTCTTGCATTTTTTAATATTCCATATGCTCTATATACTTCATTACTAAGGTATATACTACTTTCTTTTAAAATATTTCGTGCCTTCCTTTCTTGAAATATAACTAAATTTATAATCTCTTCTATTTTAGATAATATTTCTTTTTGAGTAATTCCTAAAGTATACTTATTAGATATTTGATACATATTACCATAACCTTGTGTATTTTCACCATATAGGCCTCTTACAGAAAATCCAGCTGAAGCAATATCTTCAATTAATTTGTTTAGTATTCCAAGTTTTGCAAGTGCTGGAAGATGTACCATAACAGATACTCTCATTCCAGTACCAAGATTAGTTGGGCATGCAGTTAAATATCCATATTTATCATTCTTAGCAAATCCTACTTTATTTTCTAATTCATCATGAAATGATTTTAATTTATTATAACATTCTTGTATATTAAGTCCACAATCGAATGATTGAATTCTTAAATGATCCTCTTCATTTATCATAGCAACCAATGTATTATCTTTATTTGTTATAATTCCTCCCATTTTACCTTTATTTGCAAACTCTTTTGAAATTAGATGTTTTTCAACTAAACTACAAATAGTAATATCATCTATATCTGATAACTTAAATATATCATATTCATCTCTATTAATTGATTTTTGTAACAAACTATATATATTATCAAATTCTTCTTTATCTATTTCATTTGGAAATTTATTTCTTTCTATATTTCTTGCAAATCTAACTCTAGTTGAAATTACTACATCAGAATCCTTAGATGTTTTATAATACCACATAAATTAGCCCTTCTTCCCTTCAATATCTCTAATTTTATCTCTTATAACTGCCGCCTCTTCATACTTTTCTTCTTCTACTAATTGTTTTAATTTTATCTTAAGTTCATCTAATTCATTTACTTTATTGTCTTTATTAGTTTTATTATAACCTTTTTTATTAATATTTCCTTCATTTATATGTCTATTTTTTCCTTGTATTTTAATTAATATATTATCTAATCTATCAGAAAAAGTATCATAGCATTCTGGGCAACCAAATAAGCCAGTAGACATATATTTTTCAAGGCTATATCCACATTTTTTACATACTAATTTATCTTCATTACTAAATTCATCTAAAAATTCTGGTACATCAGAAAATAGTGGACTAAATATATTTGAAAAATTAACAAATCCTAATTTTTTAGCACAATCCATACAAAAATGCAATTCTTGTTTTTTACCATTTATATTCTCAGAATATCTTACAACTGCTTCTTTCTTTCCACAACTTTGACATTTCATATAATCACTCCCTATATATTAACTACTATACATTTTAACATATCAGCTCTTACTTCATCTCTTTTGTGTTTATCTACTTTTGCTAAACTTTTATCTGAAAGCAAAACTTTTAAAAGTGATGCTGTTTTTTTATCTAATAAATTATATCTCATAAAATTATCTAAGTAAATATCTACGACACTTTGTGACAATTTACTACCTATTTTCTGTGCTATATTAGATACATAATCTTGCTTATTAGAGTTAACTCTACTTATTTTTATATATCCGTCCTCCACCTCTCCTACTTTCTACATAAAATCCAAGTTCTGGAATAAACCTTGTAGATATGACATAATTTATTTGGGATGGTACACAGTTAAACATTTCTGCAAGACTACTTCTATTTAACTCTACTACTTCATTTCTTTCAAAAATATCGTTAATATATTCTTCTATTAAATCAGATATTTTCACTTAATCACCTTCTTTTTTGATTTTGACTTTCTTTGACTATTAATATTATATCACTTTATTTTATATTGTCAATATAATTTTAAAAAATAGTCAGAAAAAGTCAATTTTTTTTTAAAAATCTATTCATTAATAAATCTAAATCTGAATTTACACTATAAATTAATTTTATTTATAAATTAATTATATAATATAGTATTATAGTAAATTATTAATATACAATCTAAAACTGTATAAAAAAATACAGATGGAAGAGAAATAATCCATCTGTATCGTAATAATTATACTATATAACTACATAGTATAATTATATATTTTATAAGTACAGAATAAATAATGTACTTACTATTATAATTTGTATTTTTTTAAATATTATACATAAATCTTTAATTATTTTTATGCTAAAATATAGGTTAAAAATATTATACAATATATTTTAAATATAAATTTTATATATACTTTTAAAAGTTATATTTTTTCCTAATCCTCAGAATTCATAAAATCTTTCAATTTTTTACTTCTACTTGGATGTCTTAATTTCCTTAATGCTTTTGCTTCAATTTGCCTTATACGCTCTCTTGTTACTTGAAACTCTTTACCTACTTCTTCTAACGTTCTCATACGACCATCTTGTAGTCCAAACCTTAACTTTAATACTTTTGCCTCTCTTGGAGTAAGTGTTTGCATTACATCTTCTATATGTTCTCTTAACAATACATCAGCAGCTTGCTCAGAAGGAGATGGAGCATCTTCATCAGGAATAAAATTACCTAAATTACTTTCATCTTCTTCACCAACAGGTGTTTCAAGTGAAATAGGATCTTGTGCTATTTTTAACACTTCTTTTACTTTTTCTACTGGCATTTCCAACTCAGCTGCTATTTCTTCAGGAGTTGGTTCTCTGCCTAACATTTGAAGAAGATGTCTTGAAGTTCTAATTAATTTATTTATAGTTTCTACCATATGTACTGGTATTCTTATAGTTCTTGCTTGATCTGCTATAGATCTTGTGATTGCTTGCCTAATCCACCAAGTGGCATAAGTACTAAATTTATAACCTTTTGATTGATCAAATTTATCTACTGCTTTTATTAATCCTAAGTTTCCTTCTTGAATTAAATCTAAAAAATTCATACCTCTACCTATATACTTTTTAGCAATACTTACTACTAATCTTAGATTTGATTCAATTAATTGTCTCTTTGCCTCTTTATCTCCATTTACCATTCTTTCAGCAAGTTGATTTTCTTCTTCAAATGTTAACAATTTTATTTTTCCTATTTCTTTTAAAAACATTTTTACAGGATCATCAACATTTAAATTTTCTACAAAAGACATATCTTTTATATCGTCAAGCAAGATATCTTTTTCTATTTTGCTAATATCTTCTAAATTAGGTTCTATTTCTAACTCTGATAATGAAGAAGTATCCTCAAGTGGTACTGTATCTATTTCAATATCTTGATCCTCTAGCTCATCTACATTATCTAGTACTACTTTATCGTTATTTTTTATTAATTCATTTCCTTGATCTTCTAACTTATCATCATCCATAATAATTTCTAAATTTCTATCAGCTAAACTATCATATATTTTAGCCACCTGATCAGTTGTAAAATTTTCATTATCTAAAAATTTTACCATATCTTTATATGCAATTTTATTATCTTTTACATTATTTTTAAGAAATTCTTCTATTATTTCTTTCTTATCTTCAGTTATTCTTGTTCTAGTTAGCTTTTGTTTAACTTCATTTTCATTTTTATCATTTAGTTTTTCATTTTTATTCATATGATAGACTCCTTATCTTTTAAACTTAGAAAGTTGTATAACTATTTGATTTAGCTCAATTTTTAATATTTCAAGTTCATCTTTATTTTCACTTATTTTTATTCTTTTTAGAATTTCAATTCTTCTATTATATAGTCTTTCCTTTAATTTTGCTCTTAATACATCATTAAGTAATTTATAATAATCTAAATTTTGTGTATTTATATATAATATTTCAGTAAATTCCTTTACAAGCTCATCTTCTTTAATTTTGGATAATATATCAATTTTATTTATATCATACTCTTTTTTTAGTTCAATAATATATTCATATATTTTTTTTATATTACTATTATTAATATCATTAGGTGCAATATCATGAAAAATTTTTTCTTGAATTTTTTTATCTTTTGAAAGTATTAGCAAAATAATATATTGTTCTTCTCTTTTTTTTAAAGATGTATTCATTTGCATTTTTTTTGACAAAGACTGCATATCAATTACAATATCATTATCTTTATTATATTGTGTATTTAATTTTTTTTCAATCTCTTTGTATATAGGACCAGGTCCTATATTATATTTTTTTGATATTTTATCTATATATATTTCTCTTTCAATTTCATTATTTATAGTTGTTAATATATTTGCAACTTGAGTTAAAAAATTTATTTTAGAATCAACATTATTAATATCTAAATTTTCTTCAAGTCTTTCTATTTTATATTCAACTAAAGAAATACTATTTTCTATACATTTCTTAAATCTCTGTGCACCATATTTATTAATATATTCATCAGGATCTTTTACGTCACTTTTATCTAATTTTAATACCTTTACATTTAAGTCTTTAGATGAAAGAATATCAAGTCCTCTCATAGTTGCCTCTTTTCCAGCAGTATCTTGATCATAGCATATGATAACGTTATCTGTATATTTCTTTAGTAATTTTGCTTGATCTGTGGTTAGTGCTGTTCCAAGAGATGCTATAACATTATGAAATCCACTTTTTTGTAAAGCAATTGCATCCATATAACCTTCTACTATTATAATATTGTCATGGTCTTCTTTTTTAGCATAATTCATTAAATATAATGTTTTACCTTTATGATATATTTCATTTTCTGGTGAATTAACATATTTTGGCAAAGAGTTATCTAAAACTCTTCCTCCAAAAGCTATAGTCCTATTTTTTATATCAAAGATAGGAAACATTAACCTAGAAAAAAATCTATCATATGGTTTTCCATTTTTACTTATACATATAATACCTGTTCTCATTATATCTTCTTTTTTATAGCCAAGACTTAGTAAATGGTCATATAATGGTTTATCCCCGTCTGCAAAGCCTATTCCAAACTTTTTAATTGTAGATATATCAAACTTCCTTTTTTTTACATACTCTTTTACAATATTAGATTTTTCATTTAATTTTTTTATTAAGTTATTATTATAAAAAATACCTACATCTTTATTAATATTAAATAGCACATCTTTAAAATTAGTTTCTTGAATAATATGGTTAGATGATTTAGTTATATAATTTGACATATCTATATTTGCTCTATTTGCTAAAAATTCTACACTATCCCAAAAGTCTAAATTTTCAATTTTCATTATAAACGAAATTACATTTCCGCCTTCTGAACATCCAAAACATTTAAAAATCTGCTTGTCCATAGAAGCACAAAAAGAAGGCGTTTTTTCTCTATGAAAAGGGCATAACCCAATAAAGTTTCTGCCTCTTTTTTTTAATGCTATATATTCAGATATTACATCAATAATATCATTCTGTACAATAACTTCATCGATTAAATCATCTGAATAATATGGCACTTATATTCACCTTCCTTTATCATTTAAGCTACCAACATTTTTATTCTTTCTTCTCTATTTAAATATATATTTGAAGTGTTAACTATACAAATAAGAATAAGTAAAGTAGTAAGTATATCTTGAAAATAATATATATTTAAATTAAATAATGCTATACTAAATAACATTAATATAAATATTAACTTTATAATTGTAGATTTAGTATCATATCTTCTATGTAAACATATTGATAATATTTCGATAAATATTATATATGCAAATATTATCATATAATATGTTTTAGACAAAGAAATCATATTTTGACTAATAGTTTTTAAATTGTATGAAACATCGTTAAAATTAATATTTTGTATATTACTAGTATTTCCTAAAATTGTATTTAATATTTCAGAATTTATATTATTAATATTTATATTATTTAATAATATGTTACCTAATAGATAAATACATATAGAAAAAACTGCTACTATTATAATTGATATAATTAATTTACTTATATTAATTCTTTCTACTCTATACAATATTTCCTTATTTTTTTGATTAAACTTACTTAAAATATATTTTGGAAAATTAATATGAGTATTATCTAAATTAACTGTAATAAACAATGATATTATTCCAATCAAAATCCATACTAAACAATTTACTCCACATAAAATACTTAATCCCATTAAAATTCCTAAAATAATTGATTTAATAATATATTTCTTAGTTTTAATACCTATTTGTTTTAATTCATCTATAATTAACTGAATTACAAGAATTGTAGATAAAATCAAAAAATTTATTATAGAATTACTAAATAATAAATCTACTTGTAATATAAAATTAGGCATTATTGCATATAGTACCATACCTAATACTGATAAAATATCACTTTTAGATACATTAAAAATTATTCTTTTTAAAATATACCCATTTATTAATTGACTCAAAATATATAATATCAATTCTAAATTTGTAAATTCATTAAATAATTCTCTAATAGACAATAAACTTAGTAACACAACAATTATAGTTATATAGATATATCTATATACTAAAGCAAATTTTTTATTTACCTTCATCCTATTTAATTTATCTTTTAAATAGCCATATATTGTAACAGAGAAAATTGTTATAATTACATATATTAACTTAAAAATATTTAAAGAAAAAGTAGATTTTACATTCATATTTTCAAAAAAAGCTATTACATTTAAATATCCCAAAAATATAATAAGAGCTACAAAAATTATTACTACTATACTACGTGAAATTTTACTTATATTTATCATATTTTTTACCTACTAAAAATTATTAAATATTATTATTTCTTATCTTTATAAACTTCATTAACATATGCAAGTGCTTCATGTGTACCAACATCATGACAATCACCTGTAAATTCATATGCATATGTTGGAAATTTATTATATAAATATGTAATTAAATTTCCTGGTGCATCACAAGAATTACCTTCATCTAAATATTTTTTTATTTCCGGTACTACATCTCTTGGATATATATACTCTGCATAAACGGCAAATTCACCTTTTGGATCAGCTGGTTTTTCTTCAAATTGAATAACTTTATTATTTTCATCTAAATTAGCTACACCTAAACTTTTTAGTTTTTCGTAATCTTCTTTTCTTACACAAACACATGGAGAATTTTTAGTTTTATAAAAATCATAAAAATCCTTTAATTCAAAATCAAATAAATTATCAGTTGCTATTACTAATATATCATCTTCAAGTTTAGAATTATCAATTACAAATTGAATATCACCAATAGCACCTAATCTGTCATCATTTGATGTTGTACCATCATTAAATACTGTAATTGGTTTTACATTATTTTTTTCGTTTGCCCAATTAGTAAAATGCTCTGAATATTTAGCGTTTGTAACTAAATAAATTTTATCTACTTCATCTATTTTATTAACCTTTTCAAGAATATAATCTATGATAGCTCTTTGCCCAACTTTTAATAAAGCTTTTGGAAAATTTTGTGTTAATGGAAATAATCTTGTTGCATATCCAGCACATAATAAAATACATTTCATTTTTATCTCTCCTTTTATACATATAATATTTTAATACATTTTATATTATAGTTTGAAGCATTATATCATATAAAAAAAAAGTTTTCAAGCATTAATCGACATAATCCTTACTAAAATTTATTTTTAAGGTACTATTCAGACTAGAAAAATAAAATTTAGTAACAGAATTATGTATTTGTGGATAATTATATAAAGAAAATATTAATATAATAAAAGTTAAAATAGCAATTTTTTAATCTAAATATGAAAATGTGGATAACTTTATCTAATTTTCATATTTTTTCTTTTGTTTGCTTAATTTTGTAACATAAATTTAATTTTTCTAGTCTGAATAGTAACCAATATATTATTGAATTTTAAAATAATTAGTAATACGTATTGACTTTTAAACAAATGTTTGCTATTATAATGTATAAAATTTATTATGGAGGTATATATGGCAGAACTAAATGTTTTAAATCAAAAAATATCTTATATAAAAATTGATAATGAAGATTATATATCTATTACTGATATGCTAAAGTCAAAAGATGGTGATTTTTTTGTTTCAGATTGGCTAAGAAATAGAAATACTGTTGAGTTTTTAGGAATTTGGGAAGAAATTCATAATCCAAATTTTAATTATGGCGAATTTTCCATAATTAAAAGTAAAGCAGGTTTAAATAATTATAAAATTAGCGTCAAAGAATGGACAGAAAAAAAACAAATGCAATTGGAATAATATCAAAAGCTGGAAGATATGGTGGAACTTATGCTCACAAAGATATAGCTTTTGAATTTGGAATGTGGATTAGTCCAAAATTTAAATTGTTATTAATAAAGGAATTTGAAAGATTAAAATCATAAGAACAAAAACAAATAGGTTGGAATGCAAAAAGAGAATTGTCAAAAATCAATTATAAAATACATACTGATGCAATTAAGAACAATTTAGTTCCTAAACAACTAACTAAAAATCAAATTAATTTTGTTTATGCAGAGGAAGCTGATGTTTTAAATATGGCTTTATTTGGAATGACTACAAAAGAGTGGCACACAAAAAATTCTAATCTAAAAGGTAATATAAGAGATTATGCAACAATTAACGAATTAATATGTTTAGCAAATTTGGAAAACTTAAATTCTGTTTTTATAAATGAAGGATTAAAACAATCTGAAAGACTTGAAAAGTTAAATAAAATTGCAATATCACAAATGCAAATTTTGAATAACACAGATATGAAACAGTTAAGATAATATTCATTATAATTTTAAGACTTTTTCACTGACATAAGTCCTAACCCAGTAAGAATTAATTAAGTACACTTCATTAAAATTTATATTTTGACTTAAGTTTCGTTTTTTTTTCAAAATGGCAAATATCTATATTCTTACAATGTATTTTATTTATTGAATAAATAGAAATATTTACTGAACGAAACGGCAATCTCAGCATTATCAATAATTTTTATTCTTTTATTTTTTGTAAAATTAAATAATAAAAAAAAGAAAAATAGGTATATATTATATTATACCTATTTTTAAAAACTAATTATTATTTATTTCAACACTATTTACATTTGTATTATCTATATCTATATCACAATTTTCTGTTAACTTTTGTTCAAATTCAGATATTCTTTGTTCAGTTTCATATTGCTCTATTCTATTTAATGCATATAAATATTTTCTTTCTTGAGAAAGTAGTGTTTGGTATTCATCATTCCAATCTTCATGATTTCTTAAATTAGAGTGTACGTCATTTAATTTTTCTTCTAATACATATTTTACTGGTTCTAACATACTTTTATCTTTTTCTAATTTTATTCCATTATCTACCATATATGTTACAACTTCTGCAAATAATCTTTCACCTTGTGTATTAACTCCACCTTGCTCAGTATTATCATGTAAAATATTTACAACTTTTTCTACTTGATCTATTCCTGCTTTTTCAAATATAGTATCAACTCTAGAATCAATAAATTGTCCATTTTCTCCAAATACTTCTTGACCTTTTATAAATATATCAACATTATTTTGAATTATTCTAGCCTGCTCCACAGGTAACTCTTCAGTAGCAATTTTTAAAGCATGCCTATCATAATATTTTCTAAATGCACTATTACACATCTCTGAACTTTCACCATAAGGTTTAAAAAATTGTGCATATTCTCTTAAAACTTCATGTTGAGTTTTTTCACCACTTATATTTTGTCTTAATTCAGCAATATCTTCTCCAAAATATGCTGTTAATTTATGATCTATTGCATCAGGTTCATATTGCTTAACATCATTTACCTGCTCTATATTTTGTACTTGTTGCTCATTTTGAGTGTTTTGATTAGCATCATTTACATCTGATGAATCTAACATTAAATAATCAGGTTTTCTATTAAATATTTTTAAAAATAGTTTTTTTATTGAATTAATATCTTCTAAAAACAACTTCCATTCATTTTTCCAAAACTCTTTCATATATTACACCTCTTCTGTACGCTAAAATAATTATATAAAACATAAAAACAAAAAGCAATAACAAGAATATTATATTTATATTACGTTTTTGTTACATTAGTTGCTTTTTTTAAACTTATTAATTGTTTTTTAAGTAATTTATGACGTTTAAGTTTACAATAAAAAAAGTAGGAAAATTAACAAAATTTCCTACTTTTATTTTATTTTTTAATCATCATATTTTTCTAACATTTCGATTAATTCATCTTTACTTTTCATTCCAATTTGTCTTTCCATTAATTTGCCATTTTTATACAAACATAATGTAGGAATAGTATCTATTTTTAATTTATTTACTATATCCATATTATTATCTACATCCACTTTCAAAATGTTATAATTTGATCTACTATTTGATATCTCCTCTAAAATTGGAGAAAGCATCATACATGGTCCACACCAATTTGCATAAAAATCTACTAAAAATATTCCGTCTTTTAATACCTCATCCTTAAATGATTTATCAGTTATATTTTTTATCATATCAATTCTCCTTTATATTATTCTTCCATTTTCACCATATATTAACATATCTTTATATGGAAAATTTGCAAGTGAAGCATATTCCCATATATATATATTATTATATCCCAAATTATTCAATATTTGTATAGAAGTTTTACTCCTTGCGCCACTAGAACAATACACCATTAAATTTTTATCTTGTTCTAGTTGAAATATTTTTTGTTCAATTTCATTTACTGGAATATTTATTGAGTTTTTGACATGCATTAAATCATATTCATTTTGAGTCCTTACATCAATTAAGATAACTTCCTTTTTTTCAATCATTTCTCTTGCTTGTTCAAAAGTTACAAGTTTATAATTCATACTTGTTCTATTTCTATACGAACTTCTATTATTTCTATTACCATTATTTATTCCAAGGAAGTTTTGTAACATTTTTCTAAAATTTTCAAACATGACTATACCTTCTTTCTATATAGTATAATCTATGTTTGATAGTATATTTTATGATATTTTTAATGATTTTATTTATTATCTTTAACAAAAATTTTTGCTAGTAATAATTTTATTATTTCAAAAATAACTATACAATCTACTGCGGTAAGAATTATGAAAAAGTATATATTACTTGGAATTTCAGGTATTTTTAGCCATGAAGCTGTTACGTTATTAGATATAACTAAAAATTGTATTAATAATGTTCCTATAACGCATAATGCCATAGGTTTATTACTAAATAGTCCTATTCTAAATATAGATTTTTTGTCAGACCTACATATATATGCAAATAATATTTCTATTACTGATAACGATATAAATACTGCTGCACTTGCCATCTCATTTCCATAACCTTTTTCTACAAAGAAATATACTAAAAACATTACTATAGTTTTTATAACACCTGGTATTAAAATTCTTAAAGTTAAAAATGGAGTAAAGAAGTTTTTATTTGCACTACGTGGCTTTTGCCTCATTATATTCTTTTCTTCTTTTTCAAATCCAAGAGCGATAGCAGGAATTGTATCAGTAACTAAATTTATCCATAATAAATGTATAGGCAAAAGTATTGTTCTATTAAGTAATGTAGCCAAGAAAATAATTAAAACTTCCGCTAAATTAGAAGCAAGTAAATAAACAATAACATTTTGTATATTATTATATATTCTTCTACCCTCTTTTATAGCAACAACAATTGTAGCAAAATTATCATCTGCTAATACCATACTAGAAACACTCTTTGAAACTTCAGTTCCAGTTATTCCCATTCCAATACCAATATCTGCACCTTTAAGTGCTGGAGCGTCATTTACTCCATCACCAGTCATTGCAACCGTTTTTCCATGTTTTTTCCATGCTTTTACTATACGTATTTTATTTTCTGGCGATACTCTAGCATATACACGAATTTTCTCAACTCTATTATATAGTTCTTTATCTGTCATTTCATCAAGTTCCATACCTGTTATAGCTTCAAATCCATCTTTTAATATTCCAAGTTCTCTAGCTATTGCCATTGCTGTTTCTTTATTATCTCCTGTAATCATTACTGGAATCATACCAGCATTGAAACATCTTTCAACAGCATGCTTTGCTTCTTTTCTTGGAGGATCTATCATACCAACTAATCCTACAAATATTAAATCTTTTTCTGATTTATCTATAATTGTATCTTTTTTATTCATTTTATATGCACATGCAAGAACACGTAAAGCTGAGTTTGCCATCTCTAAATTACTACTTAATATTTTAGTTTTTAATGAACTAGTTAAAACTTCAACTTTTCCATTTATTAATATTTTATTACAATTTTTAAGTATAGATTCTATAGCACCTTTTGTACACACCATATATTCATTTTTAAATTCATTTACAGTAGTCATCATTTTTCTTTTTGAATCAAATGGTAATTCATCAATTCTTTTATGTTCCTCATCAATTTTTTCCTTCTCTAATCCAATTATATTTCCAAAATCAATAAGGGCGGCTTCTGTTGGATCTCCTAGCATAACTTTTTTTCCAGCACTTTCACCAAATTTAATATCATTACAAAGCATACATATATTAGCAAGTTTATATAAAGTCTCTTCATTTACATCTGCTTTTTTCTTTAGATCTTTCATACTATTTATATCTTCTAAATCAATAATTTTTCCATCTATATAAATCTTTCTTAAAGTCATTTTATTTTGAGTAAGTGTTCCTGTCTTATCAGAACATATTACTTCTGTAGCACCTAAAGCTTCAACAGACGATAATTTTCTTACTATTGCCTTTTCTTTTGCCATTTTTTGAATACCAATAGCAAGTGTAATAGTTATAACTGCAGAAAGTCCTTCTGGAATAGCAGCAACTGCAAGTGATACAGCAAGCATAAATACATCAATAATTTCATTGCCTTGAATGTATCCAATTACAAACATTATTACGGCAATTATAACAACAGAAATACTTAAAATTTTACTTAATTGATTCATTTTCTTTTGAAGAGGTGTTAATTCTGATTTTTGACTTGTTATATCTCTAGCTATTTTTCCAAGTTCTGTTTTCATTCCTGTTGCAGTTACTACAGCCTCACCTCTGCCATAAACAACACTACTTCCAGAATATAGCATATTAGTTCTATCTGCTAGTGGAATTTTATTTTTATTATTTATTTCTTTTTCCTGTTTATCAACTGGTACAGATTCACCAGTAAGTGCTGATTCTTCAACTCTTAAACTATGATTTACTATAATTCTCATATCTGCAGGTATATGATCACCTGCTTCTAATAATACAATATCTCCAGGTACTAATTCTTCCGTCTTTATGCTTAATATTTTATTATTTCTTCTTACTTTTATATATGGAAGCGACATACTTTTTAAAGCTTCAATAGCTTTTTCTGCTTTACTTTCTTGAATTACTCCAAGTATAGCATTTAAAAATACCACAAATAAAATTATTATTGTATCTGTAAAGCTTTCACCAGTTTTATATGAAATAAAAGCTGATAAAATTGCAGATATTATAAGTATAATTAACATTATATTTTTAAATTGGTCTATAAATTTAGAAATAAAGCCCTTTTTCTTAACTTCTTTTAATTTATTATATCCAATTTTAGTAAGTCTATCTTTTGCTTCTTTTTCACTTATACCATTTTTAGACGAATTTAAACTATCTAAAGTATTTTTTATACTTATTTTATAAAATTCTTGTTCCATAAATTAAATTCCACCTTTTTATATGTCTATACTATTTTTTATTTATTTCCTTCTTTGAATTTTGTAATCCTTTATTATTTTTTCTAAATATTGATGTAAAGGTTATACCTACAGAAAGCATTGCTATTGCTATATTTATATAATCTCCAATTAATGGAATTTTACAAATTGAAAATAAACATATATATATAACCAATAGAGATATAGTAGAATATGCTTTACTTATATCTTTAAAATATTTTTCTTTCATATATTTATATATAACATTTCCAACAAAAAACTTAGATAACATTAAAACTATAATTAAAAATCCAACATATAATATTGTAATTGGTATAGCTATAATCCATAATTGTAATAGTAATAAAATGATTATAATAAATGCTATAGCTGGTATAGATAACAGTATAATAGAGCCTGATAATATAATAAATACTGGATGATATTTAGTTACATTTAACATTTTATCAAACATCTTCTCTTTTGTAATTTTATTTAATACTATATATAATATTACTAAAATTATTGAATCTACTAAAATATTTAATATAATATCCCATATATTTTCAGATTGAACTTCTAAAATATCTATAGTTGCATTTTTAAATTTTTCAGGTAAATTTAAATTTTTATTATATGTTTTTATATATATATTACCTAAAATTTCAGTATTTTCATCTAAGTTCATTTCATTTATATAGCATCTTAAATCTTTATTAATACTTCCACTTAATTCTAAATTATCAGAAGTATTAATAACACTACCATTTACTTTTCCTTTTATATTTAGTTTGCTTCCAAAACAAATTAAATCTTCATTTATTGTTGCATTTTCTGTTATAGTTATCGTTCCAGAACTAAATATAATAGCACTTTTAGAAATAGTTGAATCTATAACAACATCTCCTGTTGAATATATAATCGCATATTCCATTTCATTATTTACTCTTATACTATCTCTTGCAAACAATACTTGAATAGCTTTCATAGGTGCATTAACATCAATTGTACTTGAAGTAAAACTTACACCCATTTTTGATATTTCCTTATCAACAGTTATTCTACCTAATGCATATCTAACAAATGGTAAATAAATTTCATCATTATCTGAACTATATTTATAAATTCCTTCAAAGGCTTTTATATCAAAAATACTTGATATTTTATATTCATTTTCAGCTGCAAATATAGAATTCATGCAAAATGAAAACATAACTGTAAATAAAAATACAAAAATATATAAACTATATTTTAACTTATTTTTCATAAACTCACCTTTTCTTTCTATAATTAATAACATTGATATTGTATACTATTTATATAAAAAAATCAAGTTTATTATTCATTTTAAATTATATGTACAAGCAAAAAATAATATGTATATTAAATACCTTTTTTGACTATATTAGATAAAAATTTAATTTATATAAATAAAAAAATCTAATACTATAAATAAAATATTACTTATAAAATAAGCAATTATAAAAAGTGTGCTTTTTATATAAATACTATTTTATAGGTAATATTTTAAAATTAATATTAGTTCTTATTTTATCTTTTTTCTAATAATTTTTCTAAAATTTGTACAGCATTTGTAGCAGCACCCTTTCTTATGTTATCAGCAACGACCCACATATTTATACCGCTTTTTACACTATAATCTCTCCTAATCCTTCCTATAAATACTTCATCTTTACTATCTGCAAATGTACATAGAGGATAAATTTCTCTTTCGGGGTCATCAAGCAATACAATTGATTCTTCTCTTGCAAGATTTTGTTTTAATTCTTTTATATCAAATTCTTCATTAAATTCCACATTAATACTTTCAGAATGTGAATTTTCTACTGGTACTCTTACACAAGTTGCAGTAATATTTAATTTAGGTAAGTTTAATATTTTTCTAGTTTCCTCAATCATTTTCATTTCTTCTTTTGTATATCCATTTTCAAGAAATATATCTATTTGTGGTATACAATTATTATATATTGGATATGGAAACTTTTCAGCCTTTTTACCTATACTTGTATTTTTTAAATCATTTATTCCTTTTATTCCAGCCCCAGATACTGCTTGATATGTTGAATATACAACTCTTTTAATATCATACATTTTATTTAATATATTAAGTGGAATAACTGCTTGTATTGTAGAACAATTTGGATTTGCAATTATACCATTATTTTTAAATATTTCTTCTTTATTCACTTCTGGAACTACCAATGGTACATCTGATTTCATTCTGAAATTACTACTATTATCTATAACTATACAGCCATTACTTGCAGCAATTGGAGCATATATCTGACTTACCTGTGAACCTGCTGAAAAAAGTGCATAATTAAATCTATTATTATTAAAACTATCTTTAGTTAATTCTTCTACCTCATATTCTTTTCCAAAAAATTTAATTTTTTTTCCTTTTGATTTACTAGAAGCAAATAATGTATAACTATCAATATTTAACTTTTTTTCTTCTAATACCTTTAAAAACATATTTCCTACTAATCCTGTAGCACCTACTATTGCACAATTTATCATAAAAAGCCACCTCATTACATTATATGAGATGACTTTAGTATTATTCTTCAATATTTATAGTTTCATTTGAATTTTCTAAAATATTTTCTTCATTATTATTTTTTATAAAGTTTAGATATCTAATTTTATCTTTACCAATTTTAATTTCAAATGATAAAGTATCAGTTGAATCAAATATAGTATATTCTCCATTATTATCTAGATTTCCAAAATCGTAAGATACTTTCTTTCTTTTAGGATATCCATATATATAACAAACGACCTTAGAATCTTTTACAAATACTAATTGTTGCATTCCGTCATTTGTTACTTTATTTATACTTTCCCACTTATTTCCAACTACTTCGTATATTCTATCAATTTGTACATTTTCATTAAATACATATAATTTATCCCAATCAAATGAAATATATTTATTTAAATCATTAATATATTCTTCTTCTTTATCTATCTGGCATATTTTCCTATTTAATTTATCTGCATTTTTTGCCCAAATATCCCCAAAAAATAACTTATATATTATATATATAATTGCTAATATTGATAAGACAATACCAATTATTAAAAGTATAGCATCATTTTTCTTCATTTATTTCACCTTTTACTAATTTTACTTTTCCTCTTTTTTTAATAAATCCATCATATTTCTTTTATACGACTCAACACCTGGTTGATTAAATGGATTTACGCCTAAAATATATCCACTAATTGCACATGCTTTTTCAAAAAAATATATAAGTTGTCCTACATTATATTCAGTTATATCTTCCATTTGTATTATAATGTTAGGTACTCCTCCATCAACATGTGCTTTTACTGTACCTAAAAAAGCTTGTTTATTTATATAATCTATGTCTTTATCTGCTAAATAGTTTAATCCATCAGAATTATCTTTTATAGCTGGTAATTGTATAAAGCTTCTATCAATTGCTATGTCAATTACAGTTTCAAATATATTTCTAGTTCCTTCTTGTATAAGTTGTCCCATAGAATGTAAATCTGTTGTAAATAACGCTCCACTTGGATATATACCTTTGTTTTCTTTTCCTTCACTTTCGCCAAATAATTGTTTAAACCATTCTATAAAGTACTGAAAAGAAGGTTCATAACTTGCAAGAATTTCTATACTTTTCCCTTTCTGATATAATATATTTCTTATTGCAGCATATTTATAACAGTCATTTATTTCAATATCTTTTTGATTAAATACATGAGATGCAAATAGGGCTCCATCTAAAATATCTTCAATATCAATATTTGCAACTGCCATTGGAAGCAAACCTACAGGTGTTAAAACTGAATATCTTCCACCTACATCATCAGGTATTACAAACATTTCATATTCTTGTTTTATAGCTATATCATGTAAAATTCCTTTTCTTTCATCAGTAGTAACATAAATTCTTTGTGCTGCTCCAGTTATACCATATTTTTTTTCTAGAAATTCTCTTAAAATTCTAAATGTAATTGCAGGTTCTAATGTAGTGCCTGACTTTGATATTACATTAATTGCAACATCTTTATCTTTTATATATTCTACTAAATTTCTTATATATTTTGCACTTAATGTATTTCCTGCAAATATTATTTCAGGAGTTTTTCTATCTTCCCTTGATAATAAATTATTAAATGAATTAGAAAATATATCAATAATTGCCTTAGCACCTAAGTATGAGCCACCTATTCCTACAACTACAAAAACATCAGCTTGTTTTTTTATTTTTTCAGCTGCACTTTTTATTCTTTTAATTTCCTCATCATTTCTATTTTCAGGTAATTTTAGCCATCCAAGCATATTACTTCCTAAACCTGATTTATTTTCTAACATATCATGTGCTTTATATACCTTATCTTTCATTAATTCCATATCAGTTTCATTAATAAATTCTGATACTCCATGTAAATCTAGAGAAATCGATTTCATACACTACCTCCTATATATATTTTTTTATTAAGCTATCAACTATTTGCAATGATTTACTTTTATTTTTTTCATATTCACTAACAGTTAAATTAGAAACATTCTTGCACAACACTAAATCTATTGCTTCTGCAAGCTTAATCATATCTTCTTCTTTTAAACCTTTTGTAGTACAAGCCGCTGTACCTACTCTTATTCCACTAGTTATAAAAGGACTTTGTTTATCATTTGGAACAGCATTTTTATTTACAGTAATATTAACACTATGTAATATATTTTCTGCTTCTTTTCCTGTTATATTTTTATTTTCTAGATTTATAAGCAGTAAATGATTATCTGTTCCACCAGATACTAAATTATATCCTCTTTTTATTAATTCATCACCTAAGATTTTACAATTTAAAACTACTTGATCAATATATTCCTTAAATTCAGGCGATAATGCTTCTTTAAAACATACTGCCTTTGCTGCTATAATATGTTCTAATGGTCCACCTTGTATACCTGGAAAAATTGTTTTATCTATTTGTTTTGCATATTTTTCTTTGCATATAATAATTCCACCTCTAGGTCCCCTTAAAGTTTTATGTGTAGTAGAAGTAACAAAATCAGCATATGGTACTGGAGACATATGATTATCTGTACAAACAAGTCCTGCAATATGTGCCATATCTACCGTAAGATATGCACCTACCTCATCTGCAATTTTTCTAAATTTACAAAAATCAATCTTTCTAGGATATGCACTAGCACCTGCTACAATCATTTTTGGTTTTACTTTTTTTGCAATATTTAATACTTCATCATAATCAATATATCCATTATCATCTGTACCATAAGGAACTACATTATATAACTTTCCTGAAAAATTAACATTACTACCATGAGTCAAATGTCCACCATTAGATAGACTCATTCCCATTATTGTATCACCTAAATTTAAAACAGACATATATACAGCCATATTTGCCTGGCTACCACTATGTGGTTGCACATTTACATGCTCAGCTTTAAATAACTTTTTAGCTCTCTCTATGGCAATAGTTTCAATTTTATCGATGTTTTCACAACCACCATAATATCTTTTTTCAGGATAACCCTCAGCATATTTATTAGTAAGAATAGATCCCATTGCCTCTAGTACAGATTTACTAACAAAGTTTTCAGATGCTATAAGTTCAATATTATTTTCTTGCCTATAATTTTCAGACATAATACAATTATATATCTCTATATCATTCTTTTCTAACATTTGCCAACATCCCTCCTACTATATTATAGATAATATCATAATTTTTGTTAATTTTCAATACAAGTTAATTATAAAATAATTTTTATTTAATGTATTGACATACCGACTTTTAAATAGTATAATAGTTAATAGATATGTACCATTAGCTCAGTTGGTAGAGCAGTTGCCTCTTAAGCAATTTGTCCGGGGTTCGAGCCCCCGATGGTGCACCAATTAATATAAAAACTTGTAATATATTATATTACAAGTTTTTTGTATTATTATTTATTAATTACTTGATTTTTCTCCTAATTCTGGTAATCCTGCTATGCTTGTTAATAATGATAAAATACCTGCCAATAGTTCTGTTACCCATTATTTTACCCCGCTATTATTAAAACTATGTTAATTTTTATACAATTATACACTTAAGCATAGTATAATAATTACGAGGGCTAATATTATTTATTATCTATTTTTTAAGTTCTTCATATCTTTTTATTTTCATTGTTGTAGTTTTTACAAACTGTTCTTTCTTTATTTCTAATTTTTTAATAGCTTTATATGCAACTACACTTCTATTTATTTTTTTTATTTCTTCCCAAACCATTTGGTATAACTCATCATCACTAGGACGTTTTGAAGCATATTTATCATCAATATACTCCTCATCTAAAGTAACTCTAGCTGTAACTATAAGTTCATTTTTGTTAGTTTTACTTACCTCTCCATACACCATAGACTCGCTAACAAGATCAATTCTATTTAATAGATTTTCTAATTCTTCTGGAAATATTTTTTTGCCATTTAATGTTACAATTACATTTTTGCTTCTACCTGTAATAACAAGATTTCCCTTCAAATCAAAATATCCTATATCGCCTGTATAAAACCAACCTTTTTTTAATACTTTCTTTGTTTCTTTTTCATCATTATAATATCCCAAGAAGACATTGTCTCCTTTTACTATTATCTCACCAATATTACTATTTTCGTCATCATTTTCACTCAAATCAATTCTAATTTCATCTACACATACAGCCTTTCCTACAGTACCTAACTCTCTATCTTTCAAAGTATTTCCTGCAATTAAAGGTGCACATTCAGTTAGTCCATACCCTTGCAATAATGTAAAACCAAATTTTTCTAATTTTTTAGCTAATTCTTTATCAAGTGGTGCTGCTCCACAAAATATATATTTTAAATTTCCTCCCAAACTTTTATGTATTTCTTTAAATACAGATTTACGTATATCTATTCCAATTTTATTTAACCCACCTGCTATGTTTCCTACAGTTTTAACTAATTTTTCCTTTCCTTCTTCCTTTACTTTTTTATCTATTTTCTTTACTAAATTATCAATAAGTGCTGGTACAGCAACTAAAAAATCAGGTCTTATTTCTTGAATATTTTTAGCAATATATTTTAATCCTTCACATATAGCAATTGTTCCCCCAACACTTGTCATAAATAAATAATTAAGTGTCATTTCATATGTATGATGCATTGGTAATATTGAAAGTGTGGTATATTTGCCAAACATAGGAACTATATTATAACATGCAAAAATATCTGTACATATATTTTTATGTGATAACATTACTCCTTTTGCTGCTGCTGTTGTTCCAGAAGTAAATAATAATATATTAAATTCATCACTATTAATTTTTACATTAATATATCTATCATTACCCGTATCTACTAAATTTTTACCTTCTTTTACAAGCTCATCATATGAATAACTTATATTATCTGATTTTTCTTTTTCCATTTCTATACAAATTAGATCATCTGATAAATTCTCTTTTATATTTTCTACAATATCTTTTTTTCTCGAAGAATACACTATTGCTTTACACTCTGCCCTTTTTAATAAATTTAAAATTTCATTTTCTGGTAATTCTTTATCTAATGGAACTATGATTCCAACTCCGCATGATACTGCCATATATGTTTGATACCATTTTATGCTATTTTCTCCAATAACTGCAATTTTTTCACCAGATAAGTTTAACTTTTCTATCATTATTGTACCAAGTCCATTTATATTATCTTTTAACTCTCCATATGTCATAGGTACAAATTTTTTTAACTTGTCATCTTTTTCTAAAAAAGCAACTTTATTTTTATACATATTACATTTTATATTTAATATATCTTTAAGTGAATCCATTATTTTTTCTTTTTCCATAATTAATCTCCTCACTAATATATTATATATATGAATTAATAAAAAGTCAAATAATTTGATATTATGTCTTGACTTTTATCGTATAAAGTGCTATAATCATAGAATATAAAATAAAAAAAATAGCACATTAATATGTATATTAGTAAAATTAAAAATTATATTCAAAATATAATCTTATTTAGTTTTTAACGAAGTATGCATGTTTTTGGCTAAAAAGGAGAGTAATAATATGACTTTTTTTGACTGGCTTACTCAGGACATTATATTCCCTGCTTACTTTTTGATTATTGGTTTTTTCCTTATTGTAATATTTATTTATCTACTAATAAGAGAAAAAAGCAAAAAAAAATCGGCTTGTGATAACTGTGATAACTGTGACGATAAAAAGACCGCAACAAGCATAAGCACAAACACAAGTGCAAGAAAAAGAAAAATTTAACAAATGATGTACTAATCAGTTCTAATTATATATTTAATTAGGGCTGATTTTTTATACAGATTAATTTATATATTATAATGAAATTAATATAAGTTATTTTAATATATTTCTAATGCACATATGTCAAAACTTGACATAAATATAATTATATGCTATAATATTAGTATAGTTATTATAAACCCAATAAATTAAATAAAAAGGGAGAGATTTTTATGTTAACAGAGTGGTCTGCTTATGCTATATTTAAATTATTTGAAAAAATTTTAAATATAGAAATGATCATTACAGAGTTGGTAGGGATTTTTGCTGTACTTATGTGTCAAAATTATGACATTTATATGTTTATATCAATTATCCCATCCGCGATTGTGACATTTTATATTTCTGTAAAATGCCACATAGATGCGAAAGCAGAAGATATCGGTTTTGATATTCTCTATGCGAAACGCATCGAAGAGCTTAAAAGAAATCCGTAAAAATTTACGGATTTTCTTTTATGATTTATGCCAATCTTCTACATCATCTGGACTTTCTTCAGATTTTATGGTTTCTTTTACAACCTTTTTTGGATTTTGCATTGCTTTTTCAACTAAAGAATTAGCTTTTGATATTACGTCTGGAACTAAATCAATTAATTTATCAACATACGTTGTTCCATCTACATTTAATAATTTTGTTTGACCATCTTTTACAATTAAAAATGCTACCGGTGATATATTTACACCTGCTCCACTACCTCCTCCAAATGGAAGTTTCATATTATCAGAATATTTATTTAATTTATTACTATTAAATTCACTTCCACCTGCAGCAAAACCAAAACATACTTTAGATACTGGTATAATAATAGTTCCATCTGCACTTGTAACCATATCTCCTACTATAGTATTAACATCTATCATACTCTCTAGAGATGTCATTGCTGTCATCATAAGATTTTCTATTGGATGTTGTTCTTGTGACATTTTTCTTTTCCACCTTTCTATAATTATACATTGCTTTTATTAGTATATCTATAGTATTTACAAGTTTAAAAGATATTATACAATAAATTTTTAAATTGTATATCTCTTTACTTATATATGTATAATATTGTGTTTCTTTTAAATCAAATCTATCTATGTTAGCAGAAATATATGAACTTATTAAAATATTAATTATAGTAATTAAATATGCATTTATTATTTGTTCTTTTAAATTTATTCCTAAATTTAAATTAATTTTATGAAAATATATACTATTATTTAAACGTTTAAAATCTTTTCTAGTAAATAAAACTTTATTTAGTTTTTCACTATATATAAAATAACTAAATACTTTAGAAATTGTTTCTATAATCTTATTCTTATTATTCTTATTTTTGCTATTTCTTTTATTATTTTTATCTAAATTAATTTTAACAATAGGTATACAACCAAGTATAATAAATTTAATATAATGCTTGCATTTATCTTTATTTTTTTTATTATTTTCATTTTTAATATTTGATTTATTTTTATCAACTGTAGGTAATAAGTTTGCATTAATTTCTATTTTTATAGGTATTATAATAAAACTAATTAAAATTAAAATTAAAATTATAATACCAACTATTATTACTACCATAAATTACCACCAATATTATTATGGATATTTATATGTTTTTTATACAATTTGACTTTTACATAATTAAATGTTATAATATTTACATAATTTATAAAAACTCTTAAATAATTTAAAGGAGGATATTATGGAAAATATTTATTTAGCAAAAGACTTACTGATACACGTTGGTGTAACACTTATTTGCTCTTTGTGTTGCTCGCAAATATTTAAAACTATACTTAATATTGCAATAACAAAGAAAGCAGACTTTAAATTTATTTTAAGGCTATTCTTTTCAGATGGAGATTTTCCATCAAGCCATACAGCTGTATCAGTAACAGCTGTAATTATAGTTACTCCTATTTTATGGGAAGCAGTAACTAATGCTCAAAATAAGAGTGAAGTATATTGCAGTGTAGCAATTTTCTCATTATATATTATTTGGGCACTATATATAATAAGAGATGCTTTAGGTATTCGGATGCGAGTACAAGAACAAGCAAAAGTTCTTAAAAGTTTTTTAACACAATCTCCAACGGTCTCAGAAGCACTTCAGTGCTATTGGGAGGAATTAGCATCACATATAAATATAAAAGCTGGTCATATGCCACATGAAGTTATCGGTGGCGTGATTTTAGCATTGATATTTGGTATTGGTTCAAATGCTATTAGATATGGAAATTATATTATTCTGATAATTGATATTATAATTGCAATCATCTATTTTATAATTTCTTATCTGGTTCTATCAAATAAGGAAAAGATAATAAATTATCTCAAAAACCGAAGAAAAAAATAAGCTAAATAAAAGAAAGTTTGACATATATTGTTAAGCTTTCTTTTTTATATTTTAATAACATAAAATTAATAACTATATTTATTTACACTTGCTATTTCAAAAATATTACATAAAAAAACTTAACAACCTTTTTTAGTGTGTTAAGCTTTTATTATAAATTTTTATTTTAATTATTAATCTGTATATTCCATTTGATAACCTATAACATCTAAAGTATCGCCATTTTTCATTCCCATATCTAATGCTTTATTAATAACACCCATATTTGTAAGAACTCTGTTCATATATTGTCTTGATTCTATATCAAAAATATTTACTTTACTCATTAGTCTTTCAATTGGTTCACCTGTTACATAGTATGTATTTCCTTTTCTTTCAACAAACCATTCTTGATCAATAATACTATCATTTTCTTCTACAACTTCTACTATATCTTCTTTTGGTAGCTTTTCAAGTTCACTTGCTACATAATTTAAAAGTTCATCTAATCCAGTTTTTGTAATTGCAGATACTTTAAAAAGTTTTAAACCTCTTTCATTGCACATTTTTTCTAAATCTTTTATATATTCTTCATTATTTAAACTATCAATTTTATTTGCCACAACTATTTGTCTTTTTTGTGAGAGTTTAGTACTATAATTTTTCAATTCATTATTTATAACTTCAAAATCTTTTACTGGTATTCTTCCTTCACTTCCTGTTATATCTATAACATGTAAAAGAATTCTAGTTCTTTCAACATGTTTTAAAAATTTTGTCCCAAGTCCTACCCCATTACTTGCTCCCTCTATAATGCCAGGTATATCAGCCATAACAAAAGTTTGTCCTGATTTTACCTTTACAACACCTAATACAGGTTCTAAAGTAGTAAAATGGTAGTTTGCAATTTTGGGTTTTGCAGAAGATACAGTTGATATTAAAGTTGACTTACCAACATTAGGAAATCCAATTAACCCTACGTCTGCAAGCATTTTTAACTCTAATTCTATATTTCTACTCATTCCTTTTTGACCAGATTGTGCAAAATTAGGTATTTGTCTAGTAGGAGTTGCAAAATTCATATTGCCTTTTCCACCTTTTCCACCTTTTGCTACTAAAAATTCTTGATTATCTTCTTTTAAATCTGCAATAATTATATCTTTATCTATATCTCTAACAATTGTTCCTTTAGGAACTTTAATATATATATCATTACCAGATTTTCCAGTGCAACGTGCACCTTCACCATCTTTTCCTTTATCAGCTTTAAACACTTTATTATATCTAAAATCAAGTAAAGTAGAAACATTAGAATCCACCTTTAAATATATACTTCCACCATTTCCACCATTTCCACCATCTGGTCCACCATTTGCAATATATTTTTCACGTCTAAAACTTATTGCTCCATTTCCACCGTCACCAGCTTTAACTGATATTTTAACATAGTCTATAATCATATATGTTCTCCTTAAAAATCATAATAATCTATTTTCATTGCTTTTTTTATCTTTTGTAACTGTTCCTTTGCTTTAGCTTTTGCTTTAAAAGTACCTTCCTTTAAAATATTTTCTACTATTTCAGGATGTTGTTCATAATATTTTCTTTTCTGTCTTATTGGTTTTAAAAAAGAAATCATTTCTTGTATTAATTGCTTTTTGCAATCTACACATCCACGTAATCCTTTTTTACATTCCATACATACTATATCAGTATTATCTTTATTTCCAATTAACTTATGATAATAATATACCATACAAACATTCGGATCTGCGGGATCATCTTTTTTTATTTTACTTTTATCAGTAACAGCACTCATAATTTTTTTATAAATTACTTCATCACTATCTATTAAATATATAGCATTATTTAAACTTTTCCCCATTTTTATATTTCCATCCAAACCTTTTACTCTTGTAGTATTACTCAAAATTTGTTCAGGTTCCTTTAGTACTTCACTATATATAGAATTAAACTTTCTTACTATCTCTCGGCACTGTTCTAAAATTGGTAGTTGATCATCCCCAACAGGTACCAGCTCTCCATCAAATGCTGTAATATCAGCGGCTTGACTTACAGGATATCCCAAGAAACCATAAGTGATACTTTCTCCATTATTTCCAAATATTTCTTTTTTTTGCATGATTTCTGTTTTTACAGTTGGATTTCTTTGAAGTCTTGAAACTGTTACAAGATTTGAATAAATAACAGTTAATTCTGCAATCTCAGATATTTTTGATTGAATAAAAAAATTAACCTTACTTGGATCTAGTCCTATAGACAATAAATCCATAGTAATTTCAGTTATATTCTTTTTTACTTTTTCAGGATTATCAAAATTATCAGTTAAAGCTTGTATATCTGCTATTTCTAAGTAAAATTCATAATTATCTTGATATTTAATATAATTTATTCCTGCTCCAAAATAATGTCCTATATGTAAATTACCAGTAGGTCTTAGTCCCGTTAATATTACCTTCTTCATTTATATCACTTTCCTTTATAATTTTATACATTTTATATTATATACTATTTTTATTTAAAAATCTAGACATTTGTAATAAATAATAGTTATGTTATCTAATATTATAATTTACTTTTATATTATAAAGGAGTACTTTACAAATAATTAACTATTGTAAGTACTCCAAAATTATTTTCAATTTGTTATAATTATTAATACATTCCCATTCCTGGATTTACATCATTGTTTGAGCAACCACATTCATTTTTTTCTTTTTTATCTGCAACTAATGTTTCAGTTGTAATAATCATTGAAGCTATAGATGCTGCATTTTGAAGAGCTGATCTTGTAACTTTAGTTGGATCAACTATTCCGCTCTTTTTCATATCTACATATTTATCATTTAAAGCATCATATCCCATACCTTTTTCAAGAGATGAAACTTTATCAACAATTATTGCTCCCTCTACTCCAGCATTATATGCTATTTGTCTTATAGGAGCTTCTAATGCTTTTTCTACCATTTTTATACCTAACTTTTCATCATTATCGTTAGTATTCTCTCTTAATTTTTTAATTTCTGGTAATATATTTATATATGTTGTTCCTCCACCAGAGACTATTCCCTCTTCTGTAGCAGCTTTTGTAGCAGCGAGTGCATCTTCAATTCTTAATTTTTTCTCTTTCATTTCTAATTCTGTAGCAGCACCAACAGCAATAACGGCTACACCACCTGCAAGTTTTGCAAGTCTTTCTTCTAATTTTTCTTTATCAAATTCAGATGTACAATTTGATATTAAATTCTTTATTTCTGATATTCTCTCATCTAATTTAGCTTTATCAGAATATCCATCAATTATAATTGTATTTTCTTTTTGTACTTTTACTTGTTTTGCACGTCCAAGATCAGATATATCAATATCTTTTAACTCAAGTCCTAATTCAGAAGATATTAATTTTCCTCCAGTTAAAATAGCAATATCTTGCAACATTTCTTTTCTTCTATCTCCAAATGCAGGTGCTTTTACTGCAACACATGTAAATGTACCTCTTAATTTATTTACAACTAAAGTAGTAAGAGCTTCTCCTTCTACATCATCTGCTATAATTAATAACTTTTTGCCTTGTTCTACTATTTTCTCTAAAATAGGTAGTATTTCACCAACAGAAGATATCTTTTTGTCAGTTATTAATATATATGCCTCATCTAAAATAGCTTCCATTTTATCTGTATCAGTAACCATGTATGAAGATAAATATCCTCTATCAAATTGCATACCTTCAACTACCTGAAGCTCAGTATCCATTGTTTTTGATTCTTCAATTGTAATAACTCCATCTTTAGTTACTTTTTCCATAGCTTCAGATATAAGTTTTCCTATATTTTCATCATTAGCAGAAATACTAGCTACTCTTGTAATATCTTCCTTTCCATTAATAGGAGTAGATATTTTCTTTATTTCATCTACAGCTAAATTTATTGCTTTTTCTATTCCCTTTTTTACTATAATTGGATTTGCACCAGCAAGAACATTTTTTAACCCTTCTTTTATCATTGCCTGTGCAAGTACTGTTGCTGTTGTTGTTCCATCACCAGCAACATCATTTGTCTTTGTAGCTACTTCTTTTACTAATTGAGCACCCATATTTTCGAATGCATTATCAAGCTCAATTTCTTTTGCTATTGATACTCCATCATTTGTAATTAATGGATTACCATATGATTTATCTAATACAACATTTCTTCCCTTTGGACCTAGTGTCACTTTAACTGCATTAGCTAAAGTATCTACTCCTCTTTCTAAAGCTTCTTTTGCTTCTCTTCCAAATAATAATTCTTTTGACATATTAATCCTCCTACTCTTCAATTGCTAAAATATCATTTTGTTTAAAAATTATATATTCATCATCATTATACTTTATTTCTGTTCCAGCATATTTTGAACATACTACTCTGTCTCCAACTTTTACCTCCATTTTCACTTCTTTTCCGTCAATTATTCCACCTGGACCAACAGCAATTATTTCGGCTATTTGAGACTTTTCTTTTGCAGTTGTTGGAATTACAATTCCTCCTTTTGTAACTTCTTCTGGTTCAACAAGTTTTACTATAACTCTATCACCTAATGGTTTTAACATTAAAACAACACCTCCATTTTAGCACTCACTTTTATCAAGTGCTAATTTATTATATCACTGTTATATATTTTTTTCAAGCTTTTTAAAATATTTAATAAATAAAGTAAAAATATTATAAAATATATTAAAATATAAATATATATTATATATATTATATATATTTAAAACTATATTTTTTATACATATGTGTGAAAATATTCTATCTAAAACAACAAAAATAGACATATATGCTAAAAAAGCCACCCTAAATTAAAAGGACAGCTTCTTTTTTAATATTATCTTGCTAAAAACATATATACAATACATAGCAATATTTAATATATTAATTCTATAACTATATCAACTTATTTTATTATGTAATTATTAAAATAAATTATCCTACTATTTTAGAAATATCAATATTTCCAAAGTTTTCAGTCTTTTCTATGTTAATATCAGAAAATAAATGTCTTTGTTCTATATCAACTTCTTTTAATTTACTAAGCTCTAACATTCCTAAAAATGCTGTAACTACTTCAATGTTATCTAACTTTTCCACATCAAAAACATTATTAAAAATCATACTATCATTATCTCCTAGATAATCTACAATTTGTTTTACTTTATCTTTTACTGTTATTTTTTCATAGATAGCTATTTTTTTAATTTCTTCTGATTTTTTATTAATTTTATTTAAGTTTCTAAATAGAATTAAATCGTATGTTTTATATAGTTCTTGAATATCGATTTTTTCACCAGAATATACCCTTTTTTCTTTATATTTTATTTTTGAAAAAGGCTTTACAAACGATCCAAAATTATTAGAATACATTTCATATATTTTAGAACTTATTTCTTTATACTTTTTATATTCAATAATTTTATTTATAATATCTTCTTCTGAAACAGATTCATCTTCTTCCTTTGGTTCAATCTCAGGTAATAACTTTCTTGCTTTTATATCAAGAAGAGTAGAAGCTGTGACAACAAATTCGCTAGTTATTTCTATATTCTCATCATTCATTTGATTTAAGTACTCTATATACTTATCTGTAAGCTCATTAAGAGAAATATCAAATATGTTCATTTTATTTTTAGTAATTAAATATAGTAATAAATCTAACGGTCCCTCAAAATTATTTATAACAATATTATATTTTTGCTTTATATTTAACATTATAACTCCTTATTCATCGCAATTTATAGCAAGTTCAAGTGCAAGTTCAATCATATTATTAAGTCCACTTTGTCTTTCGTTTGCTGATATAGAAAGATTAGAAATAGGATTATCTGATACTGTAAATATTGCAATTGCATTTTTACCTAACATATTAGCATTAGTATATAGTGCTAAAGTTTCCATTTCTACTCCAAGTACATCTAATTTAGAAATATCTACAAGTTGCTGTTTTGTAGAATAAAATATATCAGAAGTGTATATTTTTCCCTCTTTTAATTTAATATTTAACTTACTTGATACATCTCTTAATTTATAAAGTAACTCTTTAGAACATTCTGGTAATACATTATTTTCTAATCCATTTGCTATTAGGTAATTAGAATTACTTAATACATCTGTTGCAACTAATATATCTTTTAAACTTACACTACTAGCTATTTTACTTGATTCTTCATTTGCAAGACTGCCAGCAGTTCCTATGCGTATTATATTTTTAACATCATATCCTTCATATAATTCTCTAGAATATATTCCCATTGATGGAACACCCATTCCACTACCTTGAATGGAAATAGTTTTTCCTTTATATTTTCCTGTGTATCCTAGCATATTTCTTATTTCATTATAACAAATTACATTATCTAAATATTTATCAGCAATATATTTTGCCCTTAGTGGATCTCCAGGCATAAGTACCGTAGTTGCAATATCTCCTTTTTTGGCATTATTGTGAGGTGTTGGAACTATCATATATTTTCCTCCTAATATTAAAATTATTCTTTAGCTAATCCTCTTCTATATAAATACATTTTTTGTTTTTCTAAATCCATGTTTTTACATTTAGTTTTAATTAATTTTTCAATTAATTTATCATCATAATTACTATTTTCTAAATCACTTAATCTATTTATTATTATATCTTTTTTTATCCCTTTTTGTAATAGTTTATTTTTTATTTCATATATAGAATTATTTAATAGACGCACACATTGCCTAATATATGCGTCTACATATTCCTCATCATTTATATAATTGAGTTTTTCTAAATATGATATTACATCATAAATTATATTTTCACTACATTTAAGAGATTTTAATTTTTTTATAACTTCATATCTAGTTTTTTTTGATATTCCTAAATATTTTATTGCTTTTTGCTTTGCAGTTTCAAAATCCATAACATTACCTACTACTCAATATCTTCTAATACATCATTTTCATTAAAATCATCATTTATATCTTTCATTTCTCCCATACTTTTTTCAAAAGCTATACTATAATTTTCTTTTACTTTCTTTTCTATTTCTTCCATTATATTAGGATTTTCTTTTAAATAAGTTTTAACATTTTCTCTTCCTTGCCCTATTTTTTCTCCATTATATGAAAACCATGCACCACTTTTATTTATAATATCCATCTCAACTGCAAGATCAAGTACACAACCTTCATTTGATATACCTTCTCCATATATTATATCAAATACTGCTTCTCTAAATGGTGGAGCCACTTTATTTTTTACAACTTTTACTTTTGTCCTAGAGCCTTTTATTTCTCCATTTATTTTTATAGCCTCTTGCTTTCTTACATCTAATCTTACTGATGAATAAAATTTAAGAGCTCTTCCTCCAGGTGTTGTCTCAGGATTTCCAAACATTATTCCAACCTTTTCACGAAGCTGATTTATGAAAATAGCCACTGTTCTTGATTTATTAAGTACACCAGTTAATTTTCTTAATGCTTGTGACATAAGTCTAGCTTGTAATCCTATATGACTATCACCCATTTCACCATCTATCTCTGCCTTTGGAACAAGTGCTGCAACAGAGTCTACAGTTATTATATCTACAGCTCCACTCCTTACTAATTGCTCTGCTATTTCTAAAGCTTGCTCACCAGTATCTGGTTGTGCAACAATTAAATTATCAATATCAACTCCAAGTTTTTTAGCATATACAGGGTCTAATGCATGCTCAGCATCAATAAATGCTGCTATTCCACCCTGTTTTTGTGCTTGTGCAATTGCATGCAAAGCAACTGTAGTTTTTCCAGAAGATTCTGGTCCAAAAATTTCTATTATTCTCCCTCTTGGGAAACCTCCAACCCCAAGTGCAATATCTAAACTTAAAGCTCCACTAGGTATAGTATCTATACTTAATTGTCCTACCTCACCTAATTTCATAACAGAACCTTTTCCAAAATTTTTTTCTATTTGAGCCATAGCTATATCTAAAGCTTTCTTTCTTTCATCTGATATCATATTTTCCTCCTACTTTTTTCAAACATTCGTTCATTTGAATTATATCATTATAAAAAATAAAAGTCAATATTTTTTATTTATATTTATTATTTTTTATACTACTGTATCCTGACCTAATTCTCCTATCATAGATTCCAAAGTACCTGATATCATATTAATATTTTTTTCTTTTTTTGCAAAATAATTTCCTATAACATATCTAGCACCTAGTCCAGCTAAAGTATTTAAAGTATCACTATCATTTACATTTGGCAGAACTATATTAATATTATTAGATAAAGAATACGTTATAAGATTTGCTAAATAATCTTGTTTTTCTCTGTTTTCACTAATATCAGCAACTAAGGAAATATCTGGTATTATATAATCAATATCTAAAAAATTTAAATCATCTAATTTTATATTTGAGCTCATTCCAAAATTTTCAAGAGCAACTAATCCTTTATTATCATGTATAATTTTTATATTTTCTTGTATAGTACTTAAATGTATGTTTTCATAATTTACAAATTTTACTACTAAATTATTTTTTTCCATTAATTCATATATCCTAGGCTTATTTATATAATTTTTGTAACTATTTAAATCTATCTTTGCAAATACTCTATTTGATTCTTTAGAATTTATATTATCAAAATTTACTATTTTATTCAAGAATAATATCTGTTGAATCTTATCATATAAATTTACTTCTTTTGAATAATTTATAATCTTTCCCATATCTACATTTAAATCTGTATCTATTAATGAATAAACTTCATATCCATATACTTTTTTTTCTTTTAAATCTATAACAGGTTGAAATAAATTGTATATATTTTTTTTACTTATTATATCATCTAATAATTTATTCATAAGTTCTGATGAAATATTATTATTTTTTTGAGATTCATTTTCATCTTTATCTTGTTTATCAGAATTTTTTATATTGTTTTTATTTTTTTCACTTTCACTATATATAAAATATGTATTAATAAAATCTATATATTTCTCGCGTATTTCTTTATATTTTTCATATACTTCATCACTTTTAGCTTTTGCATCAGCATCTTTTACATCTATTAATAGATAAAAAATTTCTTTATTATTATTTAACTCACTAGCTAACATTTTCATATTATCATAAGTTATATCTTCACTATTTAAAAATTTATCATGATATTTAATAAATGTAAGAATTATATTTTTTTCTTCATCAGTAAAATAAAATCTATCTAATATATTTTTAGCAAGTTCTACTGATTTATCTTCATGTCCAAGAAAACTATCTGTACCATCATCTTTATATACTTTTACATATGGCTTTCCAATGTCATGTAAGAACATTGTCCATTTTAAAAGTTTTTTTTGCCAATCTCCCATAGTTATTTGAGAATTTCCTACTGATTCAATAGTTACTAATATATGTTTAAAAACTCCATATTTATGATAAGAATTATTTTGTTGACAATTAATAACATTTTCTCCATTACTGTTTGGTACATAAAATTCTGGAAAATGCTTAAAGAAAATTTTATCTTGACTTAATTTAGTTAATATAAAACTAACATTATCTTGAAAAAATATATCTGTATATATATCTGTTAATTCTTTAGGATCATTATCATACATATATAAATTTGAAATTATTTTCTTTATTTTTGACATTTCTTTTATTTCAATAATATCTTTTTCAATATTATTAGTTCCATCTAAATTATTTACATCTATCATATTCTACCCCTCTTATTTTTTATAATTAAAATATCATTATTTCAATAATACTATAATTTAATTAGTTTTTCAATAGTTATAAATATATTTTTACTACTTTTTTATAATATCATTTATAATTATTACAAATATCTTAATAAATCAAATATAACTTTTAAATTTAAGTTTTAATATATATAATTATAATTTTATAAGTATACATATAAACTAAAAAAAGATGAATCTTTTTTAGATTTCATCTTTTTTTAAATTTCCATTTTCAATAAATTAAACAAGTTTTAATTTATTTACATATTCACAAATAATATCTGCTGTTTCATCTTTTCCAATTGATGAATCAATACATAAATCATAATTTTTAATATCTCCCCAAGTCTTTCCTGAAATAATTTTATAATAACTTGCTCTATTTTTATCTGATTTATCTATATTTTTTATAGCGTCTTTTTCATTATCATTATACATTTCCATTATGTTTTTTACTCTATACTCTTTTGGCGCATAAATAAAAACTTTTACTAAATTTTTGTAATCCTTTAAAACATAATCTGCAGCTCTTCCAACTAATACACAAGCTCCTTGCTTTGCAATATTACGAATTGCTTTATCTTGTGCATCAATTGCATATTGTACTGGTACTGTACTTAAATATAAATCATGCATTACATTATTACTTTGATTTATCTTTGAAACAAATTCCTTATCTAAGCCACTTTCCTTTGCTGCTATTGCAGTCATTTCTTTATAATAATAAGGAATTCCTAATTTTTCAGCTACCAATTTACCTATATATTTTCCTTGACTTCCATGCTCTCTTGAAATAGTAATAATAACACCTTTTTTAGATTTTTGAATATCACTATTTTTACTCTTGTTAGTTTGTACCTTTTCTTCTTTTGTAATTTTCTTGAAGAAAATTGATACTAAAGATATAGAAACAATCACTCCAAAAATATCAGCTATTGGCGCAGCATAAAGTGTACCTTCTACTCCAAAAAAATTAGGAAGTATTATTACAAGTGGTACAAATATCACTATATCTCTTGCAAGAGATACAATTGTCGCTTTAATTGGTTCACCAACTGCTTGGAAAAATATTGAAATTACTTTTATACAACAAGTAAATGTTACAAACATTAAGAAAATTCTAAATGTTTTTAATGCAAATTCCATATATAAATCATTTTCTGTTCCAAATAAATTTATTATTACCTGTGGACAAACTTCAAAAATTATTGTTGAAATAATTCCTATAATAATTGTTGAAATTATAACAATTTTAAATACTTCTTTTACTCTACTATATTTTTTAGCTCCAAAGTTATAACCTATTATAGGCTGTCCACCTAAGATTATTCCAACTACAATATTAATAACAATAGTAAATACTTTCATAGATATTCCAATTACAGCAATAGGAATATCACTTCCATACTTAGACATTGCTCCATATTTTGCTAGCATTATATTACAAACAAGTGAAATTATAACAATAGACATTTGTGTTATAAAAGTAGAAACTCCTAGTTTTATTACATTACTAAATATTGATAAATTAATTTTAAAGCTTTCTAGTGATAATTTAAATGTTTTACTCCTAAAAAAGTATATAAATGATACTATAAATGATACTATTTGGCCAATTATTGTAGCCCATGCAGCACCTTCAATTCCCATTTTAAAAGTAAATATAAAAATAGGATCTAAAATTATATTTAAAATTGCTCCAACTAATGTTGAAATCATTGAATATGTTGGTGATCCGTCTGCTCTTATAATGCTATTTACTGTATTAGCTAGCATATATATAGGAATCGCTGCTAAAATAATTTTAAAATAATCTCTAGCTAAATCAATTGATGAATTAGATGCCCCAAAGATAAATAGTATTTTATCCATAAATATAAAGCCGAATATTACAAATATTATACTAATTATAAATGAAATTAATATACTATTACCTATTGCTTTATCAGCGTCTTTTGTATTTTTTCTTCCTTGACAAAGTGACAAAAATGCAGCACTTCCATCACCAAAGCACCATGCAAACGCAACAGCTATAATTGTAATTGGAAAAACTACTGTAGTTGCTGCATTTCCTAAGTATCCTATATCACTATTTCCTATAAATATTTGATCAACAATATTATATAATGAACTAATTAAAAGTGATAAGATACAAGGAATAGAAAACTTTAATAATAATTTTGAAATCTTTTCATTTTCTAAGAATTTATTTTCTTTATTCATTATTTAAAACCCTCCTTTAATAATTTAGAACAAAAAAAATACTGCATATAAGAGTCAATCTTATACGCAGTTACGCTGTGTCGACTTGTTATATTTTATCATTTTTTAATTTATTTTGCAAATGTTTTTTGCAATTTTTTTATTTTTTTTAAGTTACTATTCAGACTAGAAGATTATAAAATTTATAAAAAATGATTATTAACCT